>DASQEB010000207.1:0-11029 GCA_035633875.1 Thermoanaerobaculia bacterium | reverse complement strand
CCGCCTTCGTGATCCGGAGCGCCAACGTCAACGTCAATCCCATGGCCACCTTCTTCTCTCTGGCCGCCCTGTTCTACGCCGAAGGGGTCCGGGAGGGGGACCGTCCAGGACGCTGCGCGGCCCTCGCCGGGGCCATGGCCGGCCTCGCCACCGTCTCCAAGTACCCGTCGGTCCTGGTCTGCCTGGCCGTCGCCCTCGCCATCGTCCTCGCCCGGCGCTCCTGGGGAGAGAAGCTGCGCCTGCTCGTCACGTCCGGCGTGGCCACCGCGGTGTCGGCCGCCGTCGCCATGCCGGCGCTGGTGCTGAACCCGGCGGCTGTCGTCAAGCAGGTCCGGTTCCAGTCGACGGTCTACCAGCGCCACGCCGTCGGCTCCTACTGGGATCAGGCCGTCGTGCGGGCGGAATGGGACCTGCCGCTGGAGCACCCCGAGCTCGGACTGACCTTCCTGATCCTGACCGCCGCCGGCCTTGCCGTGGCCCTGGGGGACCGCCGCTGGCGCAAGCCCGTCCTCGGCTGGCTTCTCTTCGCCCTGGCCACCTTTGCTCTCTTCGCACAGTACCGGTTCCGGGCCTTCCGCAACCTCCTCCCGCTCGTTCCTTTGGGTTGCGTGCTGGTCGCCCTGCTCTACGCCCGTGTGCGCGAGGCCCTGCCGCCCCGGCCCCGCTGGGCCCTCGACCTTGTGGCCGCGGCGCTCCCGGCTCTGCTCTTCACCCCGGCCATTCTCCAGTTCAGCCGGTTTCAGCTCGCCGTGGACGATTCCCGCGAACAGGCGGTGCGCTGGCTCACCCGGCACACCGGGCCCGCGCACCGGGTGCTCTTCACCGAGGAGCTGGAATTTCTGCCGCACCGGATCGAGAGCCTCCGCGCGCAGACGGCCGTCAGGCCCTGGCAGACAGCGCGGAGCCGGATCCTCCGCCAGCGCTTCCATTACGTGGTCGTGCCAGGCTTCCTGGACCCGGAGGGTCGTCCCCTGATCGCGCCACCGCTCGCCGAGCGGATCCTCCAGCGGTACGAGATCGCGACCCGGTTCGGATCGAAGTCCCCCTTCCAGATCCAAGGGGGCTTCAAGGGCAACGAGCAGCTCATCTGCATCCTGGAAAAGAAATCCCCAGCGGCGAACCGGTGATCAACGCCCGGCGTCCCTTTTTTCGTAGGATAAGGCGCCGATGAAACGATGGAAGACCCTCGCCGTCTGGCTCGCGATCCTCGCCGTCGCAGCGGCGGTCCGGCTGCCGGCGCTCCGGACCGGGCTCCCCTACATTGGCTACGTGGACGAGGGGCACGTCGTCCACCACGCCGTGACCCTCCTCGCCAAGGGCACCTGGGACCCGGGCTGGTACATCTACCCGACCCTTCCCATCTATGCCGTCGCCCTGCCGGCGCTCGCCTGGTCTCCGGTCTACGCCGCCCTCCACGACCGGCCGCTCCGGGAAGACCTCTCCCCCAGCCCGGCGATCTACTATGACTTCGTGTCCCCTGCCGACCTGCTCGTCCTCGGCCGGCTCGGCACGCTCGCCTTCTCCCTCGGCCTGGTCGTCCTCACCGGCCTCTTCGCCCGGCGCCTCGCAGGTCCCGCGGCCGGCTGGTTCGCGGCCTGGCTCGCGGCCCTGCTCCCCGCGTTCGTGATCCGGGCGGTGGTCGTCAACGTCAACCCCATGGCCGCGTTCTTCGGCCTCGCCGCGATGTTCTTCGCCGAGGACGTCCGGGAAGGTCGCCGGCCCTGGCGCTCCGCTGCTCTCGCCGGGGTCATGACCGGTCTCGCCGGCGTTTCCAAGTACCCGTCGATCCTGGTCTGCCTGCCCGTCACCCTCTCCGTCCTCCTCGCCCGGCGCCCCTGGGGAGAGCGGCTGCGCCTGCTGTTTCTCGCCGGGGGAACCGCCGCCGCTGCCGCCATCGTGGCCATGCCCGCCCTGGTCCTGCGGACCGGAGAGGTGCGAACGCAGCTCCAGGCCCAATCCGAGGTCTACCGGCGCGACGTCATCGGCTCCTACTGGGACCAGGCCATCCTCCGGGCGGAGTGGGACCTCCCCTTCAATCATCCCGAGCTCGGGACGACCTTTCTGGCCCTGACCGCGGCGGGCCTCGCCATCGGTCTGTGGGACCGCCGCTGGCGGAAGACCGTCCTCGGCTGGATCCTCTTCGCCGCGGCGACCTTCGCGCTCTTCGCGCCCTACCAGTTCCGCGCCTTCCGCAACCTCCTCCCCCTCATCCCGCTGGCCTGCCTGCTGGTGACCCTCGCCTACGCCCGGCTCCGGGAGGCCCTGCCGTCCCAGCCCCGCTGGGCTCTGGATCTCGCCGCCGCGGCGTTCCCGGTCGTGTTCTTCGTTCCCGGTCTCGTCGAATTCGGACGGCACCAGCTCGCCGTGACAGACACCCGCGAGCAGGCGATCGAGTGGCTGGCGGACCACACCCGTCCGCGAGACCGGGTGCTCCTCGTCGAGGAGCTGGTCTTCCTGCCGTCCCGCATCGAGAGCCTCCCGGCCCGGACGGCCGTCCAGCCATGGGCGCAGGCGCGAGACCGGATCTTCATCCAACGCTTCGATTACCTGGTGCTGCCTGGGCTTCGCGACGCGGGCGGCCAGGACATGATCCCCCGCTCGCTCGCCGAGCGCATCCTTCGCCACTACCAGGCCGAGGTCCAGCTCGGCTCGACTCCGACCTTCGACGTCCCGGGCTACTTCAAGGGGAACGACCAGATCATCTACATCCTGAAGAGGAAGCCGAAGACCGGCCGCTAGTACTACGTCGCCTCAATCGTTCCGGGGTTTCTCCGCTGCGCCTGGTGAAGGGCAGGGGACTCGGGACTCGCCTACGGAGGTGCAAACCAGGAACGAACCTCAGGAACGTAGGACTGGCCAGGTGGTTGCCAACCGGTTCCAGATCGGATAGGATCTGGATCATGGCAACGATCCAAATTACATCCACCTCCGCACCGTTCGACCGTCCCGAGATCGCTCGGTCGGCTGCCGGGGTCATTTCGACGGCAGACGCCATGGGGCTCCTGGATGATCTGGAAATCCGCCGGCTCGACCTCAACTCGTTCCGGGAGGTGGTCGGAAAGATTGCGGAGGCGGGAATCGGCACCGAGATCCAGGCCGCCCTGTCCAGCACACGGGCCGACATCGACCGGAAGCAGATCGCCGACCTTTTGAACTGGCTGGTGACCGTCATGGAGGACTCGCCGGTGCCCGAGCACGAGTGGAGCTCTCTGGAGGATCTCTTCGGGACGGAACGGCTCGCGCAGCTCTTGGGCGTGTCTCCCGCGAGCGTCCGCCGCTACCGCGCTGGAGCCCGCGAGACCCCGGACGAGCTCGCCTTCCGGCTGCATTTCCTCGCCAAGCTGGTGGGAGACCTGGCCGGTGCCTACAACCAGTTCGGAATCCGGCGCTGGTTTGATCGACCCCGGACCGCCCTCGACGGCATGGCTCCGGCGGAGGTCCTGCAGGGTGCCTGGGAGGTCGATTCCACGAGAGTTCGGCGGCTGCGGGAGCTGGCGCGTTCCCTCACCGGGTCTCCCGCCACGTGATCGTTTTCCGGCACGCGGATTCCCGGTTTCCCTTCCTCTGGGAGGATTCCACCCAACCTCCTGCCCGCTGGCATGGAGAGGGAGAGGGCCCCGCCCACTACTTCGCGGATACACCGGACGGGGCCTGGGCCGAATTCCTCCGTCACGAGGAGATCCAGGATCCGGCAGACCTCGCCGGCATCCGCCGCGCTCTGTGGGCCGTCGAGGTCCCCAACCCTGGAGACGTTCGCCCTGACCTCGCCGAGGACATCCTCCTGGGTAATCCCGAGACCTACCCCCTGTGCCGGAGGGAGACTGCGCGTCTGCGCTCTCTGGGAACCACCGGGTTCCGCTCACCCTCGGCCGCCCTCCTGCCCGGCGGGGCGAGGGGATGGATCGTGGATGGAGGCCTGAAGGAATGCCCGGCCCGGGACGGAGAGGTTCTCGTCCTGCTCGGCCACCGCTCCGATCTCGTCGGCTGGCCCGTGACCCTGGACGGGCGCCCTCCCGAGTACCTGCTGCAACGGGTCCGCCACTTCCAGGCACAAGCGCAAGACGCATCCCTGAGAGAGCACACGGCTCTACCGCCACCCTTCTCTCCGCAGCCGCCCCGGAGACCACTCACGGTCGAGACCCAGAGAGATCGCCAGCGGGGCGCGCTGATCGCCAGCCTGATCTACGCCATGGGGTTCCCGGTGCAGGATCTCCGCGTCCGGATCGAGGGCACGACAGCCGTTCTTTCGGGCAAGATCGAGAGCCGCGTGGCTCGCGAGAAACTCCTTCATCTCGTCGGCACCTCCGACGGAATCGAAGCGGTGGTGGACCAGTTCGAGATGGTCGGCGATTAGGAAGGAGCCACCACGTCCGGCGCGTGGATCTGCTCGAAGATCTTGCGCCCCATGGCCGGCCCCAGCACCTTCTGGAGCTCTTCGAGAGGTGCCTCCTTCACTCCCTGAACGCTCCCGAACGTCTGGAGGAGCAGCTTTCTCCGGCGCGGACCGACGCCCGCCAGCTCGTCCAGACGGCTGTGCAGGGTGCGGGCGGAGCGGCGGCTGCGGTGGCGGGAGACGGCGAAGCGGTGGGCCTCGTCGCGGATCTCCTGGAGGAGGCGCAGGCCGGGGTCGTCCCGGCGGAGGCGGAGCGGCTCCGGTGCACCGGGGACGTAGATCTCCTCCTCGCGCTTGGCGAGCGACACGATGGCCGTCTCCTCCACGCCGATCTCGGCCAGGGCGGCGAGCGCCGCGTTGAGCTGGCCGAGTCCGCCGTCGATGAGGATCAGGTCGGGCATCGCCCCCACCTCCTCCATCACCCTCCGGTAGCGGCGCTCCACGGCCTGGCGCATGGAGGCGAAGTCGTCCGGCTGGGTGAGGCCGCGGATGTTGAAGGAGCGGTAGTCGCTCTTCCGCATCTTTCCCTCCTCCCAGACCACCATGGAGGCCACGGTCTCCCCGCCCTGGAAGTGGGAGATGTCGAAGCCCTCGATCCGCCGCGGCGGCTCCGAGAGCTCCAGGTGGTGCTCCAGCGCCACGGCGCCGGGCGACTCCGCGGCCCCCCGGAACCGGCGCTTGTGGGCCAGCTCCGCGTTATGGGCGGCGAGCTTCACCCGCTCGGCCTTGGGCCCCCGGGACGGCATGCGGATGTAGACCTTCTCCCCCTTCTTCTCGCAGAGCCACTCGGCCAGGGCCTCCTCCCCCTCGATCGCCACCGGCAGGTGGATCTCCTTGGGGATGAAGGTCGGGCGGTCGTAGATCTGCGGCTGCACCTCGGAGAGGAGGAGCTCCGGGGAGATGTGCCCCACGCCTTCCCAGAACAGCTCCCGGCGGTCCAGCACCTGCCCGCCGCGCATGATGAGGGCCACGACCGAGGCGTTGCCCGCCGTGATGTAGACCCCGTAGACGTCCAGGTCCTCGTCCTCCACCGAGGAGAGCTTGCGGCGCTGGCTCACCGCCTCGATCTCCGCCAGGGTATCCCGGAGCTGGCTGGCCCGCTCGTAATCCAGGGCCTCGGCGGCTTCCCACATCTCCTTCTTCAGGCGCTTGGCAAGCTGCTCGGTCCGCCCCGAGAGGAAGAGGCGCGCCTGCTCCACCGCCTCGTCGTAGGCCTCCTTCGTCGTCAGCCGGGCGACGCACGGTCCCAGGCACCGGTGCATGTCGTAATACAGGCACGGCCGCGGCCAGGAGCCGTCCACCTCGATGCGGCAGACCCGGACCTGGAAGAGCTTCTGGACGAGCTTGATGGCCTTGCGCGCCAGCCCCCCGGGCAGGAAGGGACCAAAGTACTCCGCCCCGTCGTTGACGATCCGGCGGGTGAAGGCGACGCGGGGGAACTCGTCCCGCATGGTGAGCTTGAGGTACGGGTAGGTCTTGTCGTCCCGGAGGAGGACGTTGTAGCGGGGCCGCTTCGACTTGATCCAGTTGTTCTCGAGGAGGAGGGCCTCGGCTTCGGAATCCGTGGCCACGTACTCCAGGTCCGCCGCCTCGGCCACCATGGCGGCGAGGCGCGGCTCGTGGTCCCGCGTCAGATAGGACGACGCCCGCTTGCGCAGCGACTTCGCCTTGCCCACGTACAGGACCTTCCCCTCGGCATCCTTGAAGATGTAGATGCCCGGGCGGTCCGGGAGGGACCGGATGCGTTCGGCGAGAGGGGTGTGGGTTTCGTCGGTCACGGCAACAAAGCGGCCCCGATCGGGGGCGGCCCGGCGGGAATGTTAACAGTCGGGGCAGGGGGAACCTTTCCGGCCCCGGGTTGTATACTCGCGGAACTGGAGGAGACCATGCAGAACCGCAATGCCCGCCTCACCACACCGCTCGTCCGCGACAACGGCGTCCTGCGTCCCGCGACCTGGGACGAGGCGCTGGACCGCGCGGCCCGGGGCTTCCGTTCCGCCGTGGAAACCAAGGGACCCCAGGCGTTCGGCCTGTTCTCCTGCTCCAAGACGACGAACGAGATGAACTACCTGGCGCAGAAGTTTGCGCGGGCAGTGGTGGGCAGCAACAACATCGACAGTTGCAACCGCACCTGACACGCTCCCAGCGTCGTCGGTCTGGCGACGGTCTTCGGAGCGGGTGGTGGAACGAGCTCCTACCAGGAGGTCGAGGAGACGGACCTCATCGTCCTCTGGGGCAGCAACGCCCGGGACGCGCACCCGATCTTCTTCCACCACGTGTTGAAGGGCATCCACAACGGGGCCCGCCTCTATGTCGTGGACCCGCGCAGGACCACCTCCGCCCAGTGGGCGGCCCGGCACCTGCCGCTCCAGGTGGGCACCGACATCGCCCTGGCGAACGCCGTTGCCCGGGAAATCCTCGACGCCGGCCTCGAAAACCGCAGCTTCATCGAGAATGCGACGAGCGGGTTCGAGGATCTTCAACGCCAGGTCGAGCCCTGGACGCTCGACCGCGCCGAGGCGGTCACCGGCGTGCCTGCGGCGCTGATCCGCGAGCTCGCCCACGCCTATGCCCGGGCCGACCGGGCCCAGATCTGCTGGACGCTGGGCATCACCGAGCACCACAACGCGGTGGACAACGTCCGCGCGTTGATCAACCTGGCTCTCCTCACCGGCCACGTGGGCCGGTACGGCTCGGGGGTCAACCCGCTGCGCGGCCAGAACAATGTGCAGGGGGGCGGCGACATGGGGGCGCTCCCCGACCGGCTGCCGGGCTTCCAGCACGTGGAGAACGAAGAGCTGCGGGCCAAATTCGAGCGGGCCTGGGGAGTGACCATCCCGGCGAAGCGCGGCTGGCACCTCTCGGGGATGTTCGAGGCCATGGAGCACGGCGACCTCACCGCCCTCTACGTGATCGGCGAGAACCCGGCCAACTCCGAGGCCGATCAGCACCGCGCCCTCCGGCTCCTCCAGGGTCTGGACACTCTCGTGGTGCAGGACATGCTCCTGACTGCCACGGCCGAGCTCGCGGACGTGGTCCTGCCGGCCGCCGCGGGCTGGTGCGAGTCCGAGGGCACGGTGACCAACAGCGAGCGCCGCGTCCAGCGCGTGCGCCGGGCCCTGCCGCCTCCCCCGGGCGTCCGCGACGACATCGAGATCCTCTGCGAGCTCGCCCGCCGCATGGGCAGGGACTTAGGGGACCCGACCGCCGAGGACCTGTGGAACGAGCTGCGGTCCTTGAGCCCGGTCCATGCCGGCATGTCCTACGCCCGGCTGGAGGCCCTGGACGGAATCCAGTGGCCGTGCTGGGACGAGTCCCATCCGGGCGAGAGGTACCTCCACGGACGGCTCTGGCTGCGGCCGGTCGTCGGGCCACGGGCGCCGTTCGCCGCCGTGGACCACGCGCCTCCGGTCGATGAGCTCAGCGAGGAGTTCCCCATCCGCCTGACCACGGGCCGGCATCTGGACTCCTACAACACCGGCGTTCAGACCGGGCTCTTCGCCTCCCCCATGCGCAGGGGCGCCACCATCGACCTCAATCCCTGGGACGCCCGCCGCCTTGGGCTCCTCGAGGGGGACCTGGCGCGCGTAACGTCGCGCCGCGGCTCCGTCGTGGCCCCGGTGCGGTACGACGGAGGGCTGCGGCAGGGGCTGGCGTTCATGGCTTTCCACTACCCCGACCAGGTGGCCACCAACGAGCTGACCATCGACGCCGTCGACCCGAAGTCCGGCACGTCGGAGTTCAAGGCCACGGCGGTGCGGGTCGAGCCGGTCCGCCGGCCCGCGGCGGCCGTCGAGACCCAGGCGTCCGAGCCCGTGGCCGTTTAGGAGACGAACTACCGGATGGATCTGCATTTCACCGCGGCCGAGCCCACTCCGGAGGAGCAGGTCACGGTCGAGGTCTGCCTCGCCGGGCTGCCGCTCGACGGCAATGGCGGCCGGCAGTACCTGCTCCCCGTCCTCCACTCCCTCCAGGGCCGCGTGGGCTGGATCAGCCCGGGCGCCCTGAACTTCGTCTGCCGCCGGCTCGAAGTCCCGCCTGCCGAGGCCTTCGGCGTGGCTGACTTCTACGCTCTGTTCCAGACCCGGCCGCACCCGCCGGTGACCGTCCACGTCTGCGACGACATCGGCTGCATGCATCGCGGGGCCGAATCGCTCTGCGCAGAGCTCGCCTCGGTCCTCGGTCCCGAAGGGGAGAGCCGGGACGGGATCGCCACCTGGCACCGCAGCCCGTGCCTCGGGCTGTGCGAGCGTGCGCCCGCGGCCCTGGTCACCGCCGCCGGCAATCCGCCCCGGGAGCAGTCGGTGGCTCCGGCCACGGGCGCGGCCGTCCACGCCGCCCTCGCGGGCGAGGCCGTGCCGCCGCCGAGCCTCCCCACGTCCGTTCCCCAGGCCGGCCAGCCAGGGTTGACCCTGCTGCGCCGCGTGGGCGTGGTGGACCCGACGAGCCTGGATGACTACCGTGCCGCCGGCGGGTTTCTCGCGCTGCGCCGCGCCTTCGAGATGGGGCCCGAAGCCGTGGTCCGGGAGGTGGTCGACTCGAAGCTCGTGGGCCGGGGGGGCGCCGCCTTCCCGACCGGGATCAAATGGCAAGGCGTGCGCTCGGCGCCGCTGCCGCGGTACCTGGTCTGCAACGCCGACGAGTCCGAGCCGGGGACCTTCAAGGACCGGGTGATCCTGGAGAGCGACCCGTTCGCGCTGATCGAGGCCATGGCCATCGCGGGCTTCGCCACCGGGTGCGAGAAGGGGTACATCTATCTTCGCGGCGAGTACCCGCTGGCTCTGGAGCGGCTGGAGAACGCCATCCACCGCTGTCGGGAGCGCGGTTTCCTCGGCGGGAACGTGCTGGGCGACGGCGTGCGCTTCGACGTCGAGCTGCGGCGCGGCGCCGGGGCCTACATCTGCGGCGAGGAGACCGCCCTCTTGAACTCCATCGAAGGCCTCCGCGGCGAGCCGCGCAACAAGCCGCCGTTCCCCACTCAGGTCGGCCTCTTCGGCAAGCCCACCGTGATCAACAACGTCGAGACGCTGGTGAACCTCCTTCCCATCGTGATCGAAGGAGGCAGGGCCTACGCCGCGATCGGCACGGAGCGCTCCACGGGGCCCAAGCTCTTCTGCGTCTCCGGCCATGTGCAGCGGCCCGGCGTCTACGAGGCGCCGTTCGGCATCACCCTGCGGGAGCTGCTCGACCTCGCCGGCGGGATCGGCGGCAGCGGGCGTCTCCAGGCCGTGCTCCTCGGCGGCGCGGCCGGCGCCTTCGTGACCCCGGAGCACCTCGACACCCCGCTCACCTTCGAGGGCACGCGGGCCGCCGGTGCGGCGCTCGGCTCGGCGGTCGTCATGCCGTTCGACGACACGGTCGACCTCCGCCGGGTGCTGCGGCGCATCGCCCGCTTCTTCCGCGACGAGTCCTGCGGCCAGTGCGTGCCCTGCCGGCTGGGCACTGTGCGCCAGGAAGAGCTCCTCGCCCGGTTGATCGAGGACGCGCCGCTGGGCTCCGTAAATCAGGAGCTCGCCCTGCTCCAGGAGCTCGGCCAGGTGATGCGCGACGCCTCCATCTGCGGCCTGGGCCAGACCGCCTCCAGCGCGATCGAATCGGCCCTCGCCCGGTTCCCCCTCTTCCAGGAGACCCGATGAGCCTTCAGGACGCCCCCGACCTCCGCATCCCCGTCCCCCGCGGACCGCTGCCGGTGATCCCGCCGCCCCGCCCGCGGCGCACGGTCGAGTTGACCATCGACGGCCAGACCGTCGCCGTTCCCGAGGGAGCCACCCTGCTCGAAGCCGCGCGCCAGTTCGGGATCGACACGCCCACCCTCTGCTTCCTTGAAAACCTGACGCCGGTCAACGTCTGCCGCATCTGCGTGGTGGAGGTCGAAGGCTCCCGCGTGCTCGTCCCGGCCTGCTCGCGCAAGGCCGAGCCGGGCATGGTGGTCAAGACCGACTCCGAGCGCGTCCGCCTGAGCCGCCGGCTCGTCCTCGAGTTCCTGGCCTCCTCGGTGGACGTCTCGACCGCCCCCCAGATCCAGGAGTACATGGAGCGGTATGACGCCCGGCCCGGGCGCTTCGGTCCGCCCGCGCCCCCGGCTGAGGCCGGCGAGCGCGACGCCGCCCGCCCCGGCCACCACCACCCTCCGCACGCGGACTGCGCCGCCACTGTCGACCAGCCGGTCAAGGTGGACAACGACCTCTACGTCCGCGATTACGCCAAGTGCATCCTCTGCTACAAGTGCGTGGAAGCCTGCGGCACCGACGCCCAGAACACCTTCGCCATCGCTGTCGCCGGCCGCGGCTTCGACGCCCGCATCTCGACCGAGTACGACGTCCCCCTGCCCGACTCCGCCTGCGTCTACTGCGGCAACTGCATCGGCGTCTGCCCCACCGGCGCGTTGATGTTCAAGAGCGAGCACGACATGCGCCAGGCCGGCACCTGGGACGAGCCCCGCCAGACGAAGACCGACACGATCTGCCCCTACTGCGGCGTCGGCTGCACCCTCACCGTCCACGTGCAGGACGAGAGGATCGTCAAGGTCACCTCTCCCATCGACCACGACGTGACCCGCGGCCATCTTTGTATCAAGGGCCGGTTCGGGTGGGAGTTCGTCAACCTGCGGGAGTAGAGGATCCCCCTGGGAGCGCC
>DASQEB010000206.1:0-5624 GCA_035633875.1 Thermoanaerobaculia bacterium | reverse complement strand
GCGAGGGGCTGCGTCGCCAGCGCTCCGTTCCCTTCCCCCGGCTGCGCAGCGCGGCGACTTTTCGATGTGGGAGACTTCGAGGCGCGGGAATTGACCGACGCACAGCCGCCCTGAATAGGGTGGGTTGAGGGGGCAGCGCGGGATAGGACCTCGCGTCCAGGAAAAGATCTGCGGATGCATGCGCTTTTTCTGTCCAAATGTGCGAAGATCGCCGGCCATGCCCTCCATGGCCCACGAGATCCTGGTAGATCTCTTCAAGAACCGCCCCTCGCTCGCAGCCGAGCTCCTGGTCGAGGTGCTCGGCATTTCGCTTCCGGCCTACACCGAGGCCCGTATCGCCTCGGCTGACCTGACCGAGATCCAGCCCGCCGAATACCGCGCTGATGTCGTCGTCCTCCTTCTCCATCGTGGCATCCCCGTCCGGGTGGTCATCGTCGAGGTCCAACTGGCAATCGACCCGCAGAAGCGCTTCAGTTGGCCGGCCTACGCGATGGTGTCGCGCGCTGTCCACGGCTGCCCGGCGGCTCTCCTCGTCGTGGCGCCGGATCCGGCCGTGGCCGGGTGGTGCGCGGAGCCGATCGAGACCGGCATCCCCGGCTTTGTCCTGCGCCCGCCCGTGCTGCACCGCACCAACGTTCCGGTCGTGACGAACCTCGAGGAAGCGGCCCGCCGGCCTGAGCTCGGGGTGCTCTCCGCGATTGCGCACGGCGAAACCGAACAGGGGGCAACGATCGCCTCCGCAGTGGTGCCCGCCATCCGGGGCCTTGACGATGACAGGGCCAGGTTCTATTACGACCTTGTGTACAATTCCCTGAATGAAGCGGCTCGCCGCGCTTTGGAGGCAATGATGAAGGGCTACGAATACCAGAGCGATTTCGCGAAGAAGTACGTCGCGCAGGGGCGTGCCGAGGGCCGAGCCGAGGGGCTCACCGAGGGACTCACCAAGGGGCTCACCGAGGGTCTCACCCGGGGGCGCACCGAAGAGGCGGCGCGCGCCGTGCTGACGGTGCTCCGGGCTCGCGGCTTTGAGGTGCCCGACGCGGCCCGCGAGCGAATCCTGGCCCAGAAGGACCCGGACCGGCTGGAGCGCTGGCTGGAGAAGGCCGCCGTCGCTGCTTCGGTCGCCGCAGTCCTCGACGAGCCGAACTGAAGACTCGTCGTCAGATTCTCCGGATCAGGGACTCTCCGCTTGCAGGAAGGCTCCCCGTTCGCGTCTCATTCCTCGCCGTCTCATCGATGAGCAGACTTCCTCGCTGTGCCCCCCCCCGACGATAGGGGCGGCAGATCGGATTGCGGCCGATCCCCCGCCCGGCCCTCCTCTCCCGAGCCCTTCCAATCTCCCCGCCGGGAGAGGAGGAAGACTGCTTTGTGTCAAGACCTCCGAAAGCGGACACACGGAAGGGGCCAGCTCCCACTACCCGCGAGTCCGCTTTCGAGGACACCAAGCCATACGTCCTGACTGGCTCGGCCGGTAGTTCGTGCATTACACCTGCTCACCGGTAGCGCCGCCAGCGCTCTAGAATCCGCAGGTCGCAAAGGTGGTGCCGCACGCGCTTTGTCCCGACGGGCAGGCCGGCAGGCAGCTCGAACAGGCGTTCTTCGCGGCAAGGCAACTGGTGCCGAAGCCGGTGCGGGTGTAGGTGCTAGTCCCCCCGGCCGAGCCGCAGCACTTCTTTGTGCACCTGACGAAGAAACCTCCGGAGCCACAGCTTTGCGCCTCCGCGGGACGTGGCGGGTTGAGGCCGAAGAAGGTCGTGGAGAGGGCACAGACGAGGACGGCCAGGCGCAACAGGTTTCGAGTCATAAAGTCTCCTTTCATGGAGTGCTGCATTAGGAACCGGGGGTTCGGAGGGGGGTTGCGTGCGTCAAAGAGATGCGTCGCAATATCGCCACTCCATACTCAAGACGGTGCGAAGAGAGGCGGCGGCGGGACAACCGCCGCCCGTCCTTCCGGGACTCTCTTCAGCGTCGAAGCAGGGAGCCGGCTGCGGTGCCCCCTTGTGGCGCGGCCCTGCGAGCCCCCGTAGCGCTCGCCGATGCCGGTCCGCTCGCCGACCGCCACCGGCTCCGGGGCGATGGAGATGTCGATCCTTCAGCCGTTGGTCATGATTGTACCTGCTACAGACGGTTTACCAGCCTGAAACGTTCTCGCCATGATTTCTCTGAATGGACCAGCCCTCAAGGCCGATTCTGCTCCCGGCGGCGCTGGCGCTGGTGAGGCATGCCCGCCGGCCGAATCCACGACGCTCTGGGCGGAATCGACAGGGCGGACCAACGCGCTTGCTCTCCCGCCGGAATCGCGGCACTCTTCCGCCCGAGAGACTGCGAGACGACCATGCGCCCTCTGTCCCCCGACGACCTCCTGCACCGCGACCCCCTGAGCCAGGCAGTGGAGCTGCCCGACGGGCGGCTGTTGATCCGGCATGCCGGCGGCCTCACGGTCCTGCACGGCGTCGCCGCCGCGCCCCTGCGGGCGGCGTTGGGGGAAGGGCGGAGCCTGCGGGCGGCGGAGGTGCTGACGGCGCTCGAGGCCTCGTATGGCAAGGACGCCGCCCTCCGGCTGCTCTCCAGCCTGGTGGGGGAGATGGTGCACGTCGCGACACCGCAGGAGGAGCAGCGCTCCCGTGCGGAGCCGCCGCGCCCTCCGATCGCCGGCCGGACGGTGGCCGTCCTCGGCAACGGCGCTGCGGCCCGCCGTTTCGTCGCGCGGCGGGAACGCGCCGCCTCCCCGCCCTTGCGGCTTGTGGACATCGAATCCGTCGCCGGCGAGGCCCTCCACGACAGCGGGGGGATGCACATCCCTCCTCCCCCGCGCGCTCCCATCAAGGGCCCCGCCAAGGGCCCCGCGCTGCCGCGCGAGGCCGAGCAGCTCTTCCGCACCACCCGCCGCGAGCTCGCGGACCGCCTGCGCGGGGCCGCGCTGGCGGTCTGCATGCCGGAGGCGCTGCCGTATCGCGACCTCTTCGCCATCCAGGAGGCGTGCCTGGACGCGGGCGTGCCGAGCCTGATGCTCACGGCGGACCCGGACGGCGTCCGCCTCGGACCTCTCACCGTGCCGGGGGTCAGCCCCTGCCTCGCCTGCGCCCAGATCGCCGCCTTCCGCGTCCTGCGCCTGGAGACCGGGGCGCTGCTCGGAAGCATCCAGTCTTTCCGGACCGGCGATCTCCTCAGCTCTCCAAGCGGCCAGGATGCGCTGGCGGCGCTGGAGGACGAGATAGAGCGGGTGCTGGGCGGCGCCGAGCCGGCGCTGGCGGCGGAGGTCCTCTGGTTTGCTCCGGGCGGCGAGACCCGCCGCCTGCCGGTCGAACGGGTGCCCGGCTGTCCCGTCTGCAGCGCGACAAAGGAGCCAGCCCGGCAGGGAGCCCCGCTGGCCGCGCGGGCGTCCCTCGCAATCGCCGAGAGCCAGGACCGCGGCGTCCCGCGGGCGTTTCCGGCAGACCCCGAAGGGCTCGTCGGGTCGGTCGGCATCCTGGGCGGCGGCACCGCCGGCTATCTCGCGGCGCTCGCCCTGCGACGCAAGGTCCCCCACGTCAAGGTGACGCTCATCGAGTCGAGCGAGGTGCCGGTCATCGGCGTCGGCGAGGCGACGACGCCGCTCATGCCCCAGTTCCTCCACGTCGACCTGGATCTCGACGTCCACCAGCTCTTCCGCGAGGTGCGCCCCACCTTCAAGCTGGGCATCCGCTTCCTCTGGGGCGAGCCCGGGACCGGCGACTTCAATTATCCGTTCGGCCCGGTCCACCTGCTGGAGCCCGTGGTCTACGGCGGCGATGTCCGCGATTGCTCGCTCCAGTCGCTGCTGATGGCGGCGGGCGCCCTGCCGATCTATGAGGAGGGCGCAGCCTGGAGCTCCCGGCTGGGCACCGGGGTCGCCTATCACCTGGACAACGAGCGCTTCGTCGCCTATCTCCAGCGCCGGGCGGCGGAGCGGGGCGTCGAGCGGATCGACGCCAGCATCGAACAGGTGGAGCGCGCGGACAATGGGGACGAGGTCCGCGCCCTGGTGGCCCGCGACGGCCGCCGCTTCTCCTTCGACCTGTACATCGATTGCTCGGGATTCCGCTCGCTTCTCCTGGAGCAGGCCCTCGGCTCGCCCTGGATCGGTTTCGAAAGCAGCCTGCCCACCGACCGGGCGGTGGTGGCGCCGGTGCCGCACGGCGGCCGGTTCCGCCCGTACACCACCGCCGAGACGATGAGCAGCGGCTGGTGCTGGAGCACGCCGCAGTCCGACGCCGACCACCGCGGCTACGTCTTTGCCTCGTCCTTCCAGACCCCGGAAGGCGCGGAGGCGGAGATGCGCAGCGTCAATCCCGGCATGGGCCCGGCACGGCTCGTCCGCTTCCGGGCCGGGCGGCACGCGCACTTCTGGACGGGCAACGTGGTGGCGCTGGGCAACTCCTACGGCTTCGTCGAGCCGCTGGAGTCGACGGCGCTCCACATGCTGATCCGCGAGATCGGCCTGCTGGTGCGGAGCTTCCCGCTGCGGAGAGGGGAGCGCGGCTTCCAGGCCCTCCTCAACCGCAAGGTGGAGGCCTGGTGGGACTACCTGCGCTGGTTCCTGGCGATCCACTACCGCTTCAACCGGCGGCTCGACTCCGCCTTCTGGCGCGCTTGCCGTGAGGAGGTCGATGTCTCGTCGCACGCCGAGCTGCTGGAGGTCTTCCACGAGCGCGGTCCCCTCTCCTACGAGTCGGCCGCCCGCGCGGCCTTCGACTATCCCGACCCGCTCTGGGGTCCCGAGGGGATCGACACCCTCCTCCTGGGCCAGGGGGTCCGGGGGCGGCTTCCGCGTCCGGTGCTGGGTCCGGACGCCTGGGCCGAGCGGCTGCGCCTGGCCCGCTCCATCGTGGCCCGCGCCGCGCCGCACGAGCGGGCGCTGGAGATCCTCGCCCGGCATCCCGAGCTGCTCGACCGGATGGTCGCCCAGTTCCGCGCGGCGGGGCCGGCGTTTCCAGCGGGGTAGGGGACGCGCGTGCCCCGCTCGCCCGGACGGGGCACGCGCGCGCTCCTCCCGCGCGGGGTGACCAGCCCCGCGGGAGGTCCTTCAATTGACAAAGAACACTGAATGCCTCTGCGTCGTCGACGCAGGGCATCCGGAGCCCGCACAAGAATCCTGAGCCAGATTGGGGCTGATTTTTCGGAGCAGACGAGGGATGGATCCCTCTTGCGAATCACGGCTTCATTTTATATTGTACGCCGCCCCGACGTTCTGTCAAGATCCCTTTGCTTGTCTGCGTGCGGAGTTGATCGATCGGTGAGAAAGACAAAGGAGAAATGCTTTCCTTTCAAGCTTGAATCTGGCGGCTCAAGCTTGAAATCCCGCGCTCAAGCTTGAAAGGAGCCTTTTCAAGCTTGAGCGGCGGCGCTCAGGCTTGCACGCGGCCGATCCAAGTCGGATGGCGGCCCTTCAAGCTTGGGGGAGAGCCGTGAAAGCTTGCCGCGGTGAAATCAAGCTTGAAGAGCCGTCGTTCGAGCCTGAAAGAGCGTCAGGAAAGCTTCTCGCTGTGAATTCGAGCTTGGAGGGACGCCGTCCAAGCTTGTCGCGGGAATCTCGAGCTTGGGAGCTGATCATTCCGGCTCGAGGGCAGAGATTCAAGCTTGAAGCGTGCCCGCGGCGGCTTGCA
>DASQEB010000205.1:0-6294 GCA_035633875.1 Thermoanaerobaculia bacterium | reverse complement strand
GCTGTTAGTGCCTGAACCGGTCGGCTGTCCGTCCTCCAGACGTCACTGGGGGGGCTCGGAGATCCTGATCTCGATGCTGTTGACCTGGAGTCCCGGGTCGAATTCGCCGATCCAGACCATGAGGACGACCACTCAGGTGGTCGGCTGGCGAGGAAACCAGGACACCAACGTGCTCTTCAGCTTCAGGAAGCGGGATCGGAGCATCGGCTCGTGCTCACGCGTCGCGCCAGATCCAGATAGATCGCCGAAGATCGCGGCCGGCGAGCCGACCGGAGCGCCCGCTCGACGGCCTCTTTGGGTTGGACAGGCTTGATCTGCCCTGGTGCCAGAAACCCCTTGTCCTGAAGCCACTCCTTCGGGCTCGTCTCCAGCCCGAGCGTAGCGATGACCACCGCGATGCCGGCCGTAAAGCCGGTGGTGACCGGATAAGGCACGAACTGGATCAGCCCGCCGAGCCGGGCGGCCCCCAGCGCGATGAGGAGAAGACCGGCCATCAGCGTCGCCATCACGAGCCCGCCGAGGCCGAACTGGGCGGAGATGGGGGCGAGGAGCACGATGAACGCTGCGGTGGGACCCGAGACCTGGACCATGTACCCGCCCAGGGCTGCGATCACGCCGCCGGCCACGATGGCCGTGTAGAGCCCGTGCTGAGGCGCCACCCCCGAGGCCACGGCCAGGGCCATGGAGAGCGGCAGGGCCACGATCCCCACGACGATGCCGGCCAGGATGTCGGAGCGGAGATCCTTCGCGGTGTAGCCGCCGTGGCGGAGCGCGGTCCGGAGGGCCGTGCCGGGGAGCAGCGGCAGGGGCGGAGCCGCCTCCGAAGCGCTCTGGTAGCGCCGGGGCATCAGCGAGCTCCGAGCTTGCTCCAGAGGGCGTACACCGGGACGCCGGTGAGCACGAGGAGCAGACCCGGCCAGGTCGTCTCCGTGCGATAGACCAGGAGGGCCACCACGACGAGGCTCGCCCCCAGGATGTAGAGGAGCGGGACGACCGGATAGCCGAAGGCGCGGTAGGGGCGCTCGGCGTCCGGGCGCTTCCGGCGCAGGACGAAAAGGCCGACGATGGTGATCACGTAGAAGAGGAGCACGGCGAAGACGACATATTCCAGGAGGTTCGCATAGAGATTGCCGTACCGGGGCGCGCCGGAGACGTCGAGGAGCGGCGCCCCGGCGGCGTCCCGCAGGCGGGTGCGCGGCACGACCAGGAACGACGCCCAGACGCACTGGACGGCGAGCCCGACCGCGGGCACGTGGAAGCGGTTGAGCCGGCCCGTGGGCCGGAAGAAAAGGCCATCCCGCGCCATGGCGTAGTAGACCCGGGCGCCGGCCAGGATGAGGCCGTTGTTGCAGCCGAAGGTGGAGATCAGGATGGCGATCGCCATGACCGACGCCCCGGCCCCGCCCACGATCGCCTCCAGCACCGCGGTTGCCACCCGGTCCTCGGGAGCGGTGCGGATCTCGTCCAGCGACAGCGTCTGGAGGTACGCCAGGTTGGCCAGGACGTAGAGGAGGACGACCACTCCCACCCCGGCGGCGAGCGCCAGGGGAAGGTTCCGTTGGGGATTGCGGATCTCGGCCGCCGCAAAGGTCACGTCGTTCCAGGAGCCGGCCGCGAAGAGCGGACCGACCATGGCGACGCAGAAGACGACCAGGAGGGCGAGGCCCCCGTCACTCGCCGCAACCGGCGGCACGGGCAGGAGGTCCGGGGTCACGGTGACCACATCCCGCGGCGTCCAGAGGTCCGAGAAGTTGGCCTCGATGGCCGCGGCGTTCCGGCCCACGAAGATCCCGAGGACGATCAGGCCGGCGAGGGCCAGAACCTTGGCCCAGGTGAAGGAGTTCTGGACGAGCTTGCCCACCCGCACACCCCTGGTGTTGAGCAAAGTAAGGAAGACGATCAGCACGATCGCCACGAGCTGCTGCACGGAGAGGCTCACGGCGTAGCCGGGGGAGATATCGATCGGCGGGACGATCCAGGCCGTGCCGGAGACGGCCGGCACGAGCACCTCCAGGAATCGGGCGAAGGCCACGGCCACGGCCGCGATGCTGCCGGTCTGGACGATCAGGAAGAGCGTCCAGCCGTAGAGGAAGCCCCACACCGGCGAGAACGCCTCGCGGAGGTAGACGTACTGCCCCCCGACCCGGGGCATCATGGCGGCGAGCTCGCCGAAGGAGACCGCGGCCATGGCGACGAGGAGCCCGCTGACGATCCAGGCCAGGAGGAGCCACCCCGCGGACCCGAGCTGGCGCGCGACGTTGGCCGAGACGATGAAGATGCCCGAGCCGATCATCGATCCGGCGACGATCATCACCGAGTCGAGGAGGCCCAGCTCGCGGACGAACCCGCGGTTTTCCGCATCAGCGGCTGCGGCTTCGGACATATGCAGCCGCAACGATAGGGGAAGGCAGGAGGGTTGTCACGCCCCGGGGGGAGCGCTCTCGCCGTGCGCCACCAACTGCACCACCGTCTCCATGTGGCCCGTCTGGGGGAAGAGGTCGAACAGGGTGACGCTCTCGATCCGGTAGATCTTCTGGAGAAGCCGGAGATCCCTGGCGAGGGCCGCCGGATGGCAGGAGACGTAGGTCAGCCGCGCCGGCGGGTGCAGGAGGAGCGCGCTGCGGACCTTGTAGGAGAGCCCCGCACGGGGCGGATCGACCACCATGCGGTCCACCGCTTCCGGGAGGTCCCCCAGCCAGCTCTCCACCGCCTTGGCCGCCATCTCCAGGTTCGCCACCTTGTTGCGGCGGACGTTCAGCCGGGCATAGCGGGAGGCGATCGGGTCCCCCTCCACCGCCACCACGCGCTTGTACAGGCGGGAGAGAGGGAGGCTGAAGAGCCCCACCCCGGCATACAGGTCGATCGCCGTCTCCCCCGTCCACGAGCCCACGGTACGGTCGACGAGAAGCGGCAGCAGGCCCCGATGTCCCTGGAAGAAGACCCGGGCGTCGTAGGTGTAGGTGAAGTCGCCCACCTGGAGGGTGATCTCGCCGTGGGGGAGGCCCGGCACGACGGGTGAGACGGTGGCGCCGCCGCCGTCCCCCACCGCCAGGTCCAGCCGCCGGGGCGAATCCGGCCCCAGGTGCCTCGGCAGCTCCCGCAGGAGGGCCTCGAGCTCCGGGACCAGCAGGGGACACCGGGAGACGGGGACCACGTCGTTCGTGCCCCGGGCGTGATAGCCCACCCGCACGCCCCCCGCGACCGGGTCGATCTCCGTGTGAACCTGGGTGCGCAGCCGGTATCCCCAGGGCTCTCCCGCCACGAGCTCGCTGCTCTCGGGGAGCTCCACCCGGCCGAGCCGGGCCAGGGTCTCCCGCACCGCCTCGGCCTTGAGGCGGGGCTGGACCTGGTCCTCGATGTGCTGGAGGTCGCAGATGCCGGTGCGGGAGAGCTCCGGAAAGGGATCGGGCCGCCGGTCCGGCCCCGGTTCCAAAATCTCGACGATCTCGGCCCGGCCGTAGTCCGGCCGGCGCTCGACGATGCGCACGCGCAGCCGGTCCCCGGGCGCCGAACGGGGGATGAAGAGGGGGACCTCCTCCCAGCGGGCGAGCCCTTCGCCCCCCGCCACCAGCTTCTCGACCCGGACCTCCAGCTCCTCGATGTCGATCAGGCGGGCACCGGCCGGCGGCGCTGCCGGAGGCGGGGAAGCCTGCTCGCGGCGGGGGGCAGGAGCTTCGCGGCGGGCGCGGACCGGCCGCTCGCCGGGTCCCCGGCGGCCAGGCTGGCGGTCGCGGTCGCGGCCTCCGGGGCCCCGCCCTGGCCGTCCAGGCGGTCCCGATCGTCCGCCTCCTCGAGGTGCTCCCCCGCGATCTCCTTCGCGTCCTCCGCGTCCCGTCCTGTCGTTCCTGTCGCGTCTCACGTGGCAGCTCCCTCGACCATGACATGCACCCTCGGCGCCAGCTCCGGCAGGTGCCGCTCGACCTCGGCCCGGAGATCCCCGACCTTGAAGCGGCGGGAGAGATGATGCAGCACCAGGGCATCATTGCGAAACTGGCCGGCCCTGCGGGCGATGTCCCCGAGATGGAGGTGCTTGAAGAGCGGCCCCTTGTCCCGGTGCTCCTCGCCCAGAAAGGTGCACTCCAGCATCAGGATCCGGCTGTCGAACAGGCGCGGCTCCAGGTCGAAGACGGCGGGCCCCGTGTCCCCGCAGTAGGAGAGCCAGAGCTCCTCGACGGCCTCGGAGGTCTGCACCCCCCGCTCCCGCAGGGCGATCAGCTCGGCCGGGGGGAGCCCTGCATAGGCGGGGGCGAGCCGCCGTTTTGCCCGCAGGAGGTGGAACCCCAGGCTCGGCACCACGTGGTCCGTGGCGAAAGCCTCGACCGCGAGGTCCCGCCCCACCTCGACCCGGTCGCCGGGGGCGAGGGGCAGGAGGTCGTAGCGGTAGGAGGCCCGCTCCAGCCGCTCGGCCGCGGCGATCAGATCCCGCAGGGGCTCCGCGATCTCCCCCGGACAGAAGACCCGGGTGTGGGCCAGACGGTGGAGCGACCGCTGGGACAGGACGTACGGGAGCCCCAGGGCGTGGTCCAGGTGGCCGTGGGAGAGGAAGACGTCCTGCGCCCCGGCGAGTTGGAGGGCGCCCCGGCCGACATCCAGGGCGAGCCCCGGGGGATGGATGCGGAACCAGTTTTCGTCCCCGGCCCGCGACCATCCCTCGATCCGAAGGTCGCCGAATCGCAGCTCCGCGGGTCTCAAATCTCCCTGTACAGCCAGCGGCGGAGGGGGTTCAGGCGGGTCTCGACGCTCTCCCAGTCGGGCTCGATCATCCACAGGGCCGCGGCCACCGAGGAGAGGAGCGAGTTGCCGTCCTGCGGCGTGAAGCAGAACCCATAGACCTCCCGCTTGCGGCGCACGGCCAGGGTGGGCAGGACCGCCACGGTCTGGGACAGGATGCGGCCGTAGTAGCCGTGGTCGCGGCCGAAGCTGAAGATCAGGTTGGCGTACCGCTTGTCCGTCGTCGCCACCATAGGGTTGTCCCGGAGTCGCTTCTTGACCTCGTCCGTTGTCATGTCGCGGTCGAGCTCCAGGTTGAACCAGATCGAATGCATGTACTGGGTGTTGAGCTTGACCGCGCTCGAGAACAGGTTGAGATCCTTGTCCATCGTCTGGAAGACGTGATAGGCGTCCCGGGCGTGATGGGTGCCGAACTCGGGGTCCTCGTGCTTGCCCACGTTCGGGGCCGGAATGTAGCTGTCTACCTGGGAGAGGTCGTTCGCCCGCCGCATGCAGACGAAGGTCCCCTTGGTCAGGCAGTAGCTGCTCTTGCCGTCGTGGCAGATCGTCTTGATGAGGGTCGAGATGTTGTGGGTGTTGCAGGAGACGATCTGGACGAAACGGTCCTCGCCCGGCACCAGGACCTCCTCGTTGATGCCCCGGGCGTAGGGCTTGCCGAAGCCGAACTCGCTCCCCTGGGCCAAGAAGCCCTTGGGGCCGGAGAGCCCCTCGTAGTACTTCTCCTTGTTCTCGTTGCCCGCCGGGGTGCAGTCGATCACCACCGTCGCCCGCTCGAGCGCCTCGCGGGCCTCGTAGCTCACCTCATGGCCGATCTTCTGAAACTCCGCCCGGACATCGTCGTCCACCGCCAGCCTGGCGCCGCGCTGGATCAGGTGGTTCAGCTTGGCACGGTCGGATGCGAGCGGCGTCCGCTTGTGGAACGTGACCTCGTCGACACCCATCCTGTCCCGGAAATCGGTGAACAGACCGATCAAGGGCTCGCCAATGGTGCCCGTGCCCACGATGTGGACGATCTTCTTCATAGGTCCCTCACGAGTAGTTGGTTGATCTGCGACGCTGTGCAGGGTGATTCAGACGGTTCCGGAAGAAAACCGCCGGGGGAGATTAGCACAGGGCATGCCAGAAAGGCCGCCAACGCGCCCGAGGTCGCCCGGCCACGACGTGATATTGTAAATCGTCTATATGGCGCGGCTGTGGCGGTCACTCCTCCGGGCTCCCTTCCCCCCAGTCCCCGTGCCTGCCGCCGCCCCGCCACTCCGGATCGCGCCGGGCGAAGACGTCCATCTCCCGCGGGACTTCGACGATCGTCCTGGTGACGTTGGGATCGCAAATCTCGTTCTCACACTCGTAGGTATAGACGTTCCACTCGTCGCGTTGGCCGAAAGCCAGCAGCGTCTGGTAGGTGTTGCAGTTGCCGCATTTGATGGAGATGTTGCGGATGTTGATCTCGTCGCTCATGACAAACCTCCTGCGAGGATCATCCCACGGATGGCGTGGGTCTTGCACCGGCAACCCAACGTGAGGTGGATGATGCGAGTAGTAGTCCTCTTCTTCGCTTTGACA
>DASQEB010000204.1:0-23199 GCA_035633875.1 Thermoanaerobaculia bacterium | reverse complement strand
CAGCGCGATCCGGAACCGGAGCGGCAAGATCGTCGGGCTGACGTGCCGCATCGGACGCGCCGTGTTCGGCACCATCGAGATCATCGGCGACCTCGTCGAGTCCGGGAAGTCCGTGCTGATCATGGGTCGGCCGGGCGTGGGCAAGACGACGCTCCTGCGGGAGGCGGCGCGGGTGCTGGCCGACGAGCTCGGCCGGCGGGTCATCGTGGTCGACACCTCCAACGAGATCGCAGGCGACGGCGACGTCCCCCATCCCGGCATCGGCCGCGCCCGGCGGATGCAGGTGCCCGCGCCGGCCGAGCAGCACGCGGTGATGATCGAGGCGGTCGAGAACCACATGCCCCAGGTCATCGTCATCGACGAGATCGGCACCACGGCCGAGGCCCTGGCCGCCCGCACCATCGCCGAGCGGGGCGTCCAGCTCATCGCCACCGCGCACGGCAACTCGCTGGAGAACCTGCTCCAGAACCCGACCCTCTCGGACCTCCTGGGCGGCATCCAGGTCGTCACCCTGTCGGACGAGGAGGCCCGGCGCCGGGGCACCCAGAAGACGGTCCTGGAGCGCAAGGCCCCGCCCACCTTCGACGTTCTGATCGAGATCCAGGACAAGGACCGTCTGGCCGTCCACCACGAGGTGGCCGAGGTGGTGGACCGGTTCCTGCGCGACATCCCGCCGCGGCCGGAGCTGCGGACCCGCATGGGCGACGGCCAGGTGGAGATCCAGCAGGCCGAGCGCACCGCCGTGGAGCGCCGCGCTCCCCCCCACGGCCGTCCTCCCGCCGAGCGGCGGGGCGGCAACGGGCGGGCCGCTCCCGACCGCCGGAGGGCCGAGCGGCCGGAGCGCGCCGAGCGGCAGTCCCAATCCCCCTGGTGGGCTCAGCCGGTCCGGCCCGAGGAGCCCGCCGCGCCCGCCGGGGAGGCGGAGACCGCTCCGGCCCGGCTCCCCAAGGGCCGACCGGCGCGGATCTTCCCCTACGCCGTCAGCAAGTCCAAGCTCGAGCGGGCCTTCCGCAAGTACCGGGTGCCGGCCTACTTCGTGGAAGACCTGGACGGCGCCGACATGGTGGTCACCCTGAAGGCCCAGGAGCGGCGCCAGCCCCGGCGCCTGCGCGACGCCGTGGCCCAGGGGCTCCCCCTCCACGTGGTGAAAAGCAACACCATCGTCCAGATGGAGAACTTCGTTCGTGCGGTCTTCGGCGTGGAGGATCCCCAGGCCATGGACGAGGAGGTCCTCCGGGAGGTCGAGGAGGCCGTGGACGAGGCCCTTGAGCACGGCCGGCCCGTGGAGCTCATCCCCCGCAACAGCCACCTCCGCAAGCTCCAGCACCAGATCGTCGAGCGCTACGGCCTCGCCTCCGAGAGCAAGGGCGAGGAGCCGTACCGGCGGGTGGTGGTGTTTCCGGGGTGACCGGCGAGCTCGGACGGATCCGTCCGGGACCTGCCGGGCCCCTCTCTATATAACTCCGGTCGAATCTTATATACCGCGGCGCCGCCGACGCGTTCCGGGGGCGCCTTTTTATATAAATCCGGCGCCGTTCTATATAGACAGGGGGCCGCGAAGCCTGCGGGAGGCTCCTCTCTATATAGATCCGCCGCCGCTTTATATAGACTTCCTCCTCCGCAACGGACCGACGGTGCTTTGCAACGTGCCGCCGCGGCATTCTTATATAGAGAAGTCGCGGCGGTATATAGAGAGGCGGCCCCGGAATACTCCGGAGCCACGAGTTTATATAGAGAAACTCCGGCTCTATATCGTAGAGGTGCCTCTGCACGCTGTAGACCGACGTCTCTATATAAGGATGTCGCGTGGTTATATAGAGAGGGCTTGCCTGAGAGCGCCGGTGCTCCCAGGAGCTATCCCGGCGCCTCCTTGGGCGGCATCACCGGCTCGTCGCGCACCTCCGGCGGCTCGAGCTGCGGGATGGCCGCTCCGGCCGGGGCCGCCTGCGCACCCTTGAGCGGCCAGGTGCCGTCCAGGTCCTCCTTGAACTCGGCGCTGTAGATGTCCAGCAGGGTGAGGAAGAGGGCGGCGACCATGGGCCCGATGATGAAGCCCGTGGGGCCGAACATGCCGATCCCCCCCAGGGTCGAGAAGAAGACCATCAGGTCGTGCATCCCGGTCTCCTGGCCGACCAGCCGGGGGCGCATCAGGTTGTCCACGTTGACGATCACGAGCACGGTGATCAGCAGGATTCCGATCCCCTGCCAGAGGTGTCCGGTGGCGATCTGGACGAAGGCGGCGGGGTAGAGGACGAGCCAAGCCCCCACCAGGGGGATGATGGAGAGGAGGGTCGCCACCACGCCCCACAGGATGGGCGAGCCCACGCCGAAGATCCACAGGGTGAGCCCCGAGAGCGTCCCCTGGACGATGGCGATGAGGAGAGTCCCCTTGACCGTGGCCCGGGCCACGGCGGAGAAGCGCGAGGCGATGGCGTTCTTGTACTCCCGGTCCAGGGGGATGAGGAACCGGAGGCGCCGGAGCAGGTCCTTGCCGTCGCGGAAGAAGTAGAACATCGTGAACAGCGTGGTGAACAGGGTCACGACGATCTGAAGCGTCCCCCGGGAGGTCTTGTTGATGAGGGTCGCGAGGAAGCTGCCGGCCGAGGTGGCGGCGTCCTTGAGCGTCGACGCCCAGTCGATCTGGTCCAGGCGGAGATCGCGGAGGAACGGGAGGGTGCGCAGGCGCGCCAGCGGCCCCTCGCCGCCCTTGCGCAGCAGGTCCCCGATCCACACCTCGGCCGATTGATAGACGGTGATGGCCTCCCGGGTCACCATGTCCGCCACCGCGTAGAGCGGCGCCACGAGCCCCAGGAGCAGGATGAAGCAGCAGGTGAACGCGGCGAGCGACCTCCGGCCCCGGAAGCGCCGGACGAAGAACTCGTACATCGGGTAGAACAGCGTCGCGAAAACCGCCGCCAGCAGCACCGGCACGAGGAACACCTGCACCATCCGGAAGAACACGATGGTGGTGCCGAGGAGGACGGCGATGAAGAAGTAGCGGCTCAGGTTCTTGTTGTTCATGGGCAGTCTTCCGTGGTCATTCGCAGATGGCTGCCGGTTTGGCGAGTGATCCGGTATCCGAGCGATGCGAGCGCTTGGGCCAGTTCCTGGCCCGAGACGTCGCGAGGAGTCCTCATACGGCGATGACCTCTTCGCGAACGAAATGGAGCCGGACGATCCTGGGTCTCTCCTCCTCACTTTCGAAGTGGCAGAGGACGGCGTCCCGAATCTGGGACTGGAGCTCCTTGGGGCTGTCGGCTTCCGTGAAGATCGACTCGCCGAGAGCCCTTGCGGTGTATCCCCCTTCGGGCGCTTCTTCCACGAGAAAAATCAGCTCTTTCATGCCACCTCCTGGACCCAGCCTCCGATCGGCAGGCTTGGGTCCATTGTATGCCGAGTCCGTGACACTGGCTCGTGGGTTGCATCCCTGGGGAAACGGGCGGCGCAAGGCGCCGCCCACGGGTCCATCCAAGGACCCCCTTGCAGGAGATGAACCCATGCAGAGAACCGTTTCCAAGCTCACGCTTCTGTTCTTGATAGTTCCGCTCACCCTCGCGGCGCGCCCGCCCCTGCCGTCCGATCAGCAGAAGACCGCCGCCGCCCAGCCGGCCCAGGGAGGTCCCTCTCCGCAGGCGGCGGGAGACGTCCAGGTCCTCCTCGACCGCGCCGGCTTCTCGCCGGGAGCCTTGGACGGCAAGGCCGGCTCCAACACCCGCAAGGCACTCTCCGCCTTCCAGGCGGCCCACGCCCTGCCGGTCACCGGCAAGGTGGACGGCGCCACCTGGGAGGGTCTGCTGGCCGCGGCCGGCAACCAGGTGGTCGTCGACTACACGATCACGCCGGACGACGCCAACGGCCCGTTCGTCCGCGAGATCCCCGAGGACATGGCGGAGAAGGCCAAGCTCGAGCGGCTCGCCTTCACCTCGGTCCTGGAGATGCTGGGGGAGAGGTTCCACTCCACTCCGGAGTTCCTGCGGCAGCTCAACCCCGGAGCCCGCTTCGCGGCCGGGGAGACCCTCCGGGTGCCCAACGTCCGGCAGGTCTCGCTGCCCGATAAGGGAGAGCAGAAGGGGACGAACGGCACGAACGGAGCGGCCGGGAAGAGCGGCGTCCGGGTTGTGGTCTCGAAGAGCGCCGGCACCCTCACCGTGGAGCGGGCCAACAATGTCCTCTTCTTCGCCCCGGTCACGTCCGGCAGCGAGCACGATCCGCTGCCGATCGGCGACTGGGAGGTCAAGGGCGTGGCCTTGAACCCGACCTTCCACTACAACCCCGACCTGTTCTGGGACGCCGATCCTTCCCACTCCAAGGCCACGATCCCGCCCGGGCCCAACAACCCCGTGGGAGTGGTCTGGATCGACATCAGCAAGGAGCACTACGGGATCCATGGCACGCCGGAGCCGAAGATGATCGGCAAGAGCTCCTCCCATGGGTGCGTGCGGCTGACGAACTGGGATGCTCTCACCCTGGCCGGGCTGGTGGAGGTCGGGACGCCCGTGCTGTTCCGGGAGTGAGCCATGCCGGGGGAGAAGACGCGACCGGGGATCGGCCTCGCGGTCCTGGGGGGGTTCGCCCTGGGAGCCGCGACAGTGCTGCTGATCGTCTGGCTCTACCAGCGGAGCGGAGGGAGCACGGAGGCGGCGGTGACGCCGCCCCCGGCCGTTCAGCCGGCGCCCCCTCCGGCGACCGACGGGGCCCCGCGGGCGGAGGAACGGTCCGGGGCGCTCGCCCCGGACCTCGCCCGGCGCGATCTCCTCGTGCCGGTCCAGGGGATCCGCCAGGACCAGCTCCAGAATACCTTCGACGATGCCCGGAGCGAGGGAAGGGTCCACCAGGCCATGGACATCATGGCTCCCCGCAACACGCCGGTCGTGGCCGTCGAGGCGGGCCGCATCGCCAAGCTTTTCACGAGCGACCAGGGGGGCCTCACGATCTACCAGTTCGACCCCACCGAGACCTATTCCTATTACTACGCCCACCTGGAGCGCTACGCCCCCGGGCTTCGGGAGGGGGACCGGGTCGCGCGCGGGCAGCTCCTCGGGTATGTCGGCACCTCGGGCAACGCCGGGCCGGACAACCCCCACCTCCACTTCGCCATCTTCCGGCTGAACGAACAGAAGAACTGGTGGGAGGGGGCGCCGGTCAACCCCTACCAGGTGCTGCGGGGAGGGAGCCGGGAGGAGCGGGCGGCGCGGTAGGGCTCAGTGCGCCGGGCCGCCCGCGTACTTCTTCTCGCCAGCCTCGACGCGGAGCGCCAGCCGGTTCTGGGCCGGCGGCAGCGGACAGGTGGCGTAGGCAGTGAAGGCGCAGGGGGGGTTGTAGGCGGTGTTGAAATCCACCACCACCTTGCCGTCCTTGGGCGGATCGGTGGCGAGGAACCGGCCGGCGCCGTAGGTCTCCTTGCCGTTGGTCTGGTCGGCGAAGATGAGGAAGAAGCCGTCCTTCTCCGATCCGAGGGCGTCCAGCCGGTAGGTCCTGCCGTTCCAGTCGAACACCACGGCGCCCGGAGACGGGCTGTCTTCGACGTCGCCGAGGACGTTGGGGATCGGGACCTGCTTGGGCGGGTTGTACGGCTCGAAGCGGGCGGTGACCTTCCAGGCGGGCTGGAGGGGGAAGTAGTCGAGACCCTGGAAGGCGGCCAGGGCTTCACTCCTGGAGTCTTTGACCCGCACGCCCAGGCGGTCGCCCCGCTGGATGACGTGGAAGCTCAGCGAGCCGAGCTGGAGCATGGTGGGCTCGCCCGTGGTGTCGGGCTTCAGGGCCATCTCCGTCACGGGCTGGCCGTCGCTGGTGACCGTCACCCCCGGCGCGACCTGGACGCGGACCGCGTCCCCTTCGCGGATCAGGGTGCCGGCCACGGCTGGCGCCTTGCCTTCGGGGAAGATCACCCGGTTCTCCGGGCCGCTGCCGAAGCGGTTCTCCCCCGGCTGCAGCCAGAAGAGCCCCACCAGGGAGAACCAGCCATCCTCCTTCTTGAGCCCCTCGAACCGCTCCTTGCGCCACGTCTCGATCTCCTGGACGTAGGTGGGATCCACGGCGGGCTGCTTCGGAGACGTCTCCGGCCCGGCGGCGGAGACGGAGAGCCCAGCGACGAGCAAGGTGGAGAGGAAAAGGCAGGCGGTGGTGGATCTGGCGCTCATGGAGTCTCCCTTCGATCGAGCGATAAGAATAACCTGGGCCGGGAGAGGGCGAATTCCGGCGTAACCTTCTCCCCCCGTTCGCGTATTGATCCCGGGACGCCGCCCCGCGCGTCGCCGAAAGGAGCTCTTCCCATGTTGACGATCCGCGATCTCGTGAAGGTCTATCCCGGTCCGGTCACCGCTCTCCAGGGAGTCAGCCTGGACGTCCCTCCGGGGATGTTCGGTCTGCTGGGTCCGAACGGCGCGGGCAAGTCGACGTTGATGAAGATCCTGGCCGGCCTGCTGGAGCCGACCTCGGGCCAGGTCACCCTCGACGGCGAGGACGTGCTCGCCCGGCCGGAGTGGCTCCGGCTGCGCCTGGGCTACCTCCCCCAGGAGTTCGGCTTCTATCCCCACCTGACCGGCGAGAAGATGCTGACCTACCTGCTGAAGCTCAAGGGGGTGGAGGCGCCCGGGGGGCTGAAGCGGCTCGTGGCGGAGCTCCTGGAGCGGGTCAATCTCACCTATGCCGCGAAGCGGAAGGTCAAGACCTACTCGGGAGGCATGCGGCAGCGGCTCGGCATCGCCCAGGCCGTGGCGGGCGACCCGCGGCTGATCATCGTGGACGAGCCCACGGCCGGCCTGGACCCGGAGGAGCGCCTGCGGTTCTACCGGCTGCTCGCCGAGCTTGCCGCGGACCGGATCGTCCTGCTCTCGACCCACATCGTGGAGGACGTGGCCGTTCTCTGCCCCCGTTTCGCGGTGATCCGCAAGGGGCGCCTGGTGGCCCTGACCTCTCCCTCCGAGGCCCGGGCCGCGATCGCCGGCAGGATCTTCGAGGGCCGGGTGGCGAACGAGGACATGGACGAGGTGAGAAAGCGCTTCCGCGTCACCCAGGCCGTGCTCTTCGAGGGCCGCAACCGGGTGCGGATCTATCAGCCGGACGGCCAGGCGCCCTTGGGGCTGGAGCCCGTCCCCGCCACCCTGGAGGACGCCTACCTCCTCCTGATGCAGGACGCGGCCGAGGCCCAGCACACGGCGCCGGAGCGGGAGATCCTGGTCGCGGGGGGGGTGACGTGAGCCTCGCCCGCACCCGGGCGGTCTCGGCGTGCGGCTTCTTCCCCGGCGATGTGCCGCAGATCCTCGGCGATCACCTCGGCGGATGTCCGGGCCCTCCGCGCCCGATCCCCGGAGAAGATCGGGCGCCAGAGGGAATCGGACAACTCGGTTGCAGGGCTGATGGTCGACGGGCCCTCTCAGCAGTCGATCCGGCTGCAGTCGGCGCACCAGGTGGGAGACTCGCTCGGCAGACAGAGACCGCTCCCCCCGATCACGTCCTGCAGCTTCTCCTGATTCAGGCTCAACAGCGTCTCCCGATTCAGGCTCAGCTTGGCGACCTTCCTTTTCATCGGGCTTCCTCCTCTGGATTTCGAGCCTGGCGGCGTCGTGCCGCCCTCTCTTATAGACAGTGTTCACGAGAGGGATTCCGCTCCCCGCACATGGCGCCGGAGCGGGAGATCCTGGTCGCGGCGGGTGTGACGTGAGCCTTGCCCGCACTCGGGCGGTCTTCGCCCTGGAGCTGGCCCAGACGTTCAAGCGCCCCCTCTTCTGGTTCCTCGTCGTCCTGCTCGCCCTGACGAGCTGGCTGATGGCGACCGGGGATATGACGATCCAGTCCGGGGACGCCTCGGTCGGGGGGACGCGGGCGTGGATCACCTCCGAATTCAACTTTGCCTTCCTGATGACGATGCTGGTGACGTTGATCTACGCCTTCTTCGCGTCGATCGCTTCGGGGCTCGCGGTCATCGCCGACGACGAGGCGAGGATGGGCGAAATCCTGCACGCCACCCCTCTGCGGCCCGCCGAGTACGTCTGGGGGAAGTTCCTGGCCATCGTCGCCGGCTTCCTCGCGGCCCTGGCCTTCCACCTGCTCTTCGCGGTCTTCTTCAACCACGTGGTGCCCAACCCGGAGGCGCCGGAGATCCGCGGTCCGTTCGAGCCCGTCAACTATTTGCGGCCAGTGCTGGTTTTCGCTCTGCCGACGCTCCTCTTCTACCTCGGGGTGGCCTTCTTCATGGGCGAGAGGTGGCGGCGGCCGCTCACCGTCTTCCTCTTTCCCACGGCGGCCTTTCTTCTCTGCGGCTTCTTCCTTTGGGACTGGGCGCCGACCTGGCTCGATCCGCGGATCAACCAGGCGTTGATGCTGATTGACCCGGCCGGGTTCCGGTGGCTCAACGAGACCTGGCTCAAGCTCGACCGGGGCGCCGAGTTCTACAACACGGCCCCGATCGGCCTGGACGCGCCGTTCGTCCTCTCCCGGATCGCCATCGCCGCCCTCGGCCTTCTGGGAGTGGTTCTGGCCCAGCGCCACCTCGCGACCCATCTCCAGGGCGCGGCGGCCGGGACCCCCCGCTGGCGTCCTCTCGGCCGGCGGCGGCGGCTCGTCGGACAGGAGGCGGTCGACGCGTCCGTCCCCCTCGCGGGCCTGAGGATGCGGACCCGGAGAGTGGGCCTCACCTCCGGCGCCGCTGCGGTCGCTGGAACCGAGCTGCGCAACGTCCTGGCCTCGCCCGGTCTCTACCTGTTCGGGGCGCTGATCCTCCTCCAGACCTTCGGGACGAGCCTGCTGGCCCTGGGCCCCTTCCAGACCGAGCTGCTGCTCACGCCCGGGACGCTCGCCGTCCGGGTGATGAACACGCTCTCGGTCCTGCTCTGCGCCCTGCTGATGTTCTATACGGCCGAGTCCCTGGAGCGGGAGCGCTCGACGGGACTCGCCGCCATCACCTTCTCGTCGCCGGGCCGCACGGCCTCGCTCCTCTTCGGCAAGGCCGTCGCCAACAGCGCGGCCGGGGTCCTGGTCGTCCTCGCCACCTTCGTGGGCTGCGCCATCGCCCTGCTGGTCCAGGGGACGGTGGCGCTCGACCTCTGGCCCTTCCTCCTTGTCTGGGGGCTCCTGCTGGTGCCCACGTTCCTGGTCTGGACGTCGTTCATCCTCGCCGTGCAGGCGATCGGGGGACAGCGCTTCCTCACCTACGGGATCGGCCTGGCCGTGATGATCTTCACCCTCTACCGCCAGTTCACCGGCACGATGAGCTGGGTGGGCAACTGGTGGATCTGGAGCGGGGTCACCTGGAGCGACATGGGGACGTTCGAGCTCGACCGCCGCGCCCTGGTGCTCAACCGGGTGCTGGTCCTGGGCCTCGCGGTCTTCTTTCTCGCCCTCGCGGTCCGCTTCTTCGGCCGCCGGCAGGCCGACGCCATCGGCACGGTCCACCAGGTCCACCCAGGCCCCCTCGCGAAGATGCTCCTGCGCCTCGTCCCCTACGCGGCGGTCCCCTTGGTGGCGGGCGTCGCCCTCTGGCTCGCCGTGCTCGACGGCTTCCAGGGGGAGTCGATGGAGAAGAAGGCGCGGGACTACTGGAAGCAGAACCTGGCCACCTGGTGGGACGCCCCGCAGCCGGCGGTCGCGGACGTCTCGCTCGACCTCCGCGTGGAGCCCGCGGAGCGCTGGCTCCAAAGCAAGGGCTCCTACGTGCTGGTCAACGACGAGAGGGAGCCCCTCGGCCGCTTCGCGCTGACCGGCGGCCTCCACTGGGAGAAGGTCCGCTGGACCCTGAACGGCAAGCCCTATGAGCCCGAAAACCGCTCCGGCCTCTACGTGTTCTCGCCGGGCGCGCCGCTGCCGCCCGGCGGGCGCGTCCGGGTGGGCTTCTCCTTCGAGGGACGCTTCCCCGACGGGGTCACCAAGAACGGCGGCGGCACAGGTGAGTTCATCCTTCCGTCCGGCGTGGTGCTGACCAGCTTCAGCCCGAGCTTCGTGCCGGTGGTGGGCTACGACGAGGGGATCGGGAGGAAGGAGGGGGAGAACGACTTCGAGCCCCGGGTCTATCCGGACGATTTCTACCAGGGGAGGACGGACGCCCTCTTCGGCGTCGAGACCCCGTTCACCACCCGGATCTCCGTGACCGGCCCGGAGGACTACGCCTTCAACTCCGTGGGCACCCGGGTGAGCGACGAGGTCCAGGACGGGCGGCGCACCGTGGTCTGGAAGAGCGACCATCCGGTCCGCCTCTTCAACGTGGTGGGCGGCCGCTGGGACGTGCGACGCGGCAACGGTACGGTGATCTACCACCACCCCGGCCACCCGTACAACATCGCCGAGATGAGCGCGGCCCTGGACGCATCGCGGCGCTGGTACTCGGAGTGGTTCTACCCGTTCCCCTGGAGCGAGCTCAAGCTCTCCGAGTTCCCCAACCTGGCCACCTACGCCCAGGGGTTCCCCACCAACATCACCTTCTCGGAGGGGATCGGCTTCCTGACCAAGAGCGACGTCAAGACCGACGCTGTCTTCCTCGTCACCGCCCACGAGGCCGCGCACCAGTGGTGGGGGAACATCCTCACCCCGGGCAAGGGTCCGGGCGCCAACATCCTCTCCGAGGGGATGTCCCACTTCTCGACCGCCCTCCTCATGGAGCAGGTCAAGGGCGCCCAGGCCCGCATGGAGTTCCTGAAGCGGATCGAGGAGAACTACGGCGATTCCCGGCGGGCCGATGCCGAGCGCCCCCTGGTGAAGATCGACGGCTCCCGGGACGGCGACCAGACGGTCACCTACGACAAGGGCGGCTGGGTCTTCTGGATGATGCAGCGCCACATGGGGCGGGAGCGGGCCCTGGCTGGGCTGCGGGCGTTCATCGCCGAGTGGCACGACGGGCCGGACTATCCGGTCCTCCAGGACTTCACCGCCGCCCTGCGCACTCACGCTCCGGACCCGGCGGCTTACGACGCCTTCGTCGAGCAGTGGTTCCACCAGGTGGTCGTGCCCGAGTACCGCCTGAGCGGCGCCCGGGCCGGGAGGGTCCCCGGCCAGGGACAGTGGGAGGTGACGGTCGGGGTGAAGAACGCCGGCACCGGCCGCATGCCGGTGGAGATGGCGGCCGTCCGTGGCGAGCGCTTCGGCGAGGAGGGCAGGCCGAAGCCGGGCTACCGGGAGGCCCGGACCACCGTGACCCTCGGCGCCGGCGAGGAGAAGACCGTGCGGATCCGAGCTCCCTTCGAGCCTGAGAGGGTGGTGGTGGACCCGGACGTCCAGGTGCTCCAGCTCCGGCGGAAGGCGGCGGTTGCCGAGCTAAAGTGAGCCCCGCGCAGATTTCATGGCCAGGCTTGACACGCTTTGGGCTCCTGCCGCACTCTAAGTATTTAGAGAAGCAACTATACTCATCGCCAACGGTATACCTTGAATCGCGGGGCGGGCGCCCCGTTGAAAGGAGGAGGAGATGGACCGCAGGAGCATTCACCGGGGTCTCGTCGCGCTCACCCTCGCTGTGGGACTGATGCTGGCCGGCGTGCAGCCGGCGGCGGCCAAGGAGCCCGGATTCCGGGGGCCGAGCTTCGACCGACTGCTGAACAGCGTTGTGGAAGAGCTGGAGAGCTTGCTCGCCCGGATCGCCGCCCGCCCCGAAAAGCCGCAGAAGCGGGGCTTCGGCATCGACCCCAACGGCAACTGGCTGACCGTCCCGGAAGAAGAAGGGGAGCAGCCTGATCCGAACGGCTAGGCAGGGGATTTCGACCTGAAGCTCAGGATATGAGAGAATAACCTCACTTCTTTCGTTGTTATTAGTTCGAATGCGAGGAGACACGGGATGAGCGAACACCCCAGCCGTGAGATCTTGGAAGGCTTTCTGCGCAGCAGCCTTCCTCCTGTCCAATTCAAGGCGATGGTGGTCCACCTTCTGGCGGGCTGCGAGCTGTGCCGGGACGGCCTGGCCGACCTGGCGGAGGTGATGTTCAAGCCGGATGCTGCGCTGGAGCCGGTCCTTTCCTTCGAGCAGGAGGCCGCCTATGACGGAGTGATCTCGTCCGCCCTCTCCCTCGCGCTCGATCGGGAGCGCCTCCTGGAGCGGGAACGGGAACAGGCGGAACGGAGCGTCGCCGCAGTCTTGCGGAGCTCGTCCGCGGTCGAGGACGTGGCGCTGGAGAACCCGGTGACCTGGGGCCTCTGCGAGATCCTGCTGGAGAAGAGCCGCGAGCTGCGGCACACCGACCGGCCCGGCATGCTCCGGCTCGCGATTCTGGCCCAGAGGGCGGCGGACCAGCTCGATCCAGAAGTCCATGGTGCGGAGCAGCGTTGCGATCTCCAGGCCCGGGCGTGGGCGGAGCTGGCCAATGCCTACCGCCTGGCGGACAAGCTCGCCGAGGCCGAGGCGGCGATGGCGCGCGCTCACGAGCTGCGCGCGCAGGGCTCGGGGGATCCTCTCCTCTACGCCCGCATCGCCGACCTGCGGGCCTCGCTCCTCAGCGACCAGCGGCGGTTCAACGAGGCGTTCCACATGCTCGACGCCGCCCAGGCGATCTACCGCCGCTACGGCGATTCGCATGAGGAGGGCCGGATCCTCATCACCAGGGGCCTGTACACCGGCTACGCCGGCGACCCCGAGCAGGGCCTCCAGTTCCTGACCCAGGGGCTCTCCATGGTCGACCGGGAGCGGGACGAAACGCTCGTCTTCCACACGCTGCACAACATGCTCCTGCTCCGGGTGGAGCTCGGCCAGTATGAGGCGGCCAGCCGCCAGCTCCAGCGGATGCTCCCCCTCTACGCCGCCAACGCCACCTGGATCGACCAGGTGAAGCTGCGCCGGATCGAGGGGCAGATCGCCGCCGGCCTCGGCCGCCTGGACGAGGCCGAGGCGCTATTCCTCCAGACGAAGCGCGACCTCGACGAGGCCGGCCTGGGTTACGAAGCCTCGCTCGTCACGCTGAACCTCGCCGAGGTCCGGCTCCAGCGGGGCGAGACCGCCGGGGTCCGGGAGCTGGTAGGCGAGATGGTCGGGGCCTTCCGCTCCCTGGGCGTGGAGCGCGAGGCCATGGCGGCGGTCCTGCTGCTCTGGGGCGCCCTGGAGCGCGACCAGCTCACCCTGGATGTGCTCCGCCGCGCCGGAGGCGTCCTGCGCCGGCGCGCGCGCAACGAGACGGCCAGCCGGGCCGGGCTCGATTCGTTCTAGACGCTCCACCCTTCGTCTGACGAAGCCCGGGACCCTGTCCCGGGCTTTTTCTTTTCCCCTGCCGGCCCGCCCTTTGCAAAAGCGACCCCTGGGGTCGGTGATGGCCCCCACGCCGAGCCACGAGGAGGACGCATGAACGACAAGGATCGCCTCGACCGCAGCCGGATCGTCCCGCTGACCCGTCTCCCCGGCCACCGCCTCGCCGGAGACGAGCCGGACGTCCGCGGCTGGACCGTATTCGGAAGCGACGGCGAGAGGATCGGGGAGGTGGACGACCTCCTCGTGGACACTGCCTCCGGCCGGGTGCGGTACCTCGACGTGGACCTCGAGCGCGGTCTGTTCGCCCGGACTGACGCCGCCGAGTCGTCCCCGGCCTCCGCCGTGGAGGAGGAGCAGGGCGAGGTGATGGCCCAGGAGGTGGCGGCCGGGCTGGGGGTGGGGTTCACCGCGCCCCGCTCCCCCGCGCGCAACACCCCGACCGGGGAGGCCCGGGCCGGAATGGGGCCCATGGCCGAGCACCTGGTGCGCGAGAGCCTCTCCGACGAGGAGAACCGGCTGACCGGGGCGCAGCCCCGCCATTCCCGGACCCGGCACGCGCTGATTCCGCTGGAGATCGCGCAGCTCGACGGCGGCGCCCGCGGAGTCCGGCTGCAGCACCTGCACACCGTGGAAGCCGCCGACCTGCCTGCGTACGGGGGGGAGGGTCTCGGAGAGGACGAGGACGAGGCCCTGCGGCGGAGGTTCAACCTGGAGGCGGTGAGCAACCGTTGACTTTCCTCCACCCCGGTCATCGGGTACAGTCCCCAGCCGATGACCGCTCTCCCCGTCTCCTTCGATGATGTCCGGGCCGCCCGGGAGCGGATCCGGTCCCACGTCCACCGGACCCCCGTCTTCACCTCCCGGCGCATCGACGAGCGGGTCGGCGCCCGGGTCTTCTTCAAGTGCGAGATCTTCCAGCGGGTCGGCGCCTTCAAGGCCCGGGGGGCCTTCTCGCGGCTCACGCTTCTGACTCCGGAGGAGCGCGCCCGGGGGGTGGTGGCCTTCTCGTCGGGCAACCTCGCCCAGGCCGTGGCCCTCGCCGCCCGGGAGCTCGGGGTCCGCGCCACGATCGTCATGCCCCTGGACGCTCCCGCCCTCAAGATCGCCGCCACCCGCGGGTATGGCGCCAACGTCGTGCTCTACGACCGGGTGGGCGGCGAGAGCCGGGAGGAGGTCGCCCGGCGGATCATGGAGGAGCAGGGCGCCCTCCTCGTGCCTCCGTTCGACGACGACGCCATCATCGCCGGCCAGGGCACCCTCGCCCTGGAGCTCCTGGAGGACGTACCGGACCTCGAGGTCCTCGTCACCCCCTGCGGCGGCGGCGGGCTTCTCTCCGGCTGCGCCGTGGCCGCCCGGGGGATCAACCCGGCGATCCGCCTCTGGGGTGTGGAGCCCGAGGCCGGGGACGACGTGAAACGCTCCCTGGAGAAGGGGGAGCCGGTCACCATCCCCCTGCCCGCGACGATCGCCGACGCCCTCCAGACCACCCGCCCGGCCGAGCGGACGCTCGCCGCCATCGCCGCCCTGGCCGAAGGGATCCTGACGGTGAGCGATCTGGAGCTCCGGCGGGCCATGGCCCTCCTCGCCTCGCAGATGAAGATCATCGTGGAGCCCGGCGGTGCCGCCGGCTTCGCGGCCCTCCTCGCCGGCAGGGTTCCCGGCATCGAGGGCCGCCGCATCGGCGTCGTCCTCTCCGGGGGCAACGTCGATCCCGACCGCTTCGGCGCTCTCGTCTCCGGCCTGGATTGACGGCACCGGGACTCCGGGTGCCTGGAATCCGATCTGTCTCTCGTCGATTTTACGCCTGACGGTCCATATCCACGGATTGCGGACAGGGGGTTGCGCGACCCGGTCAAATGTGTAGACTCATGCGCACTCAGCGATACGGTGAGGTTGTCGTTCCGATTTGTTCTTCGTTGTCCGCGTTCCAGCACGAACAACCTGGAGGAAGTACTGCGCATGATCAGGAAAGCCGTTCTCCGGACCGCCCTCGCCACCCTCCTCGTCACCTCCGCCGCAACCCAGATCCAAGCTCAGACCCTCGACCAGACGATCAGCGGCTGCGGCGGCGCGGCCCCCACGAGAACCATTCAGGCGAACCCGTCGAACTACCGATCCTTCCTCGGCGGACTGCTGCCCGGCGACCGGCTGCTCCTCGCCGCCGGCACCTACACACAGGGCTTGAACCTCTGGAACAAGAACGGCCAACCCAACCGGTGCATCGTCGTCGAGGGGCCGGTCTCCGGCTCGCCCGCGATCTTCGTGGGAAGCAACTCGTTCAACACGGTGAGCCTGAAGAATTCGAGCTACATCGCCGTCCGCAACCTGACGCTGGACGGCCAGAGCCGGCTGGGGGACGGGGTCAAGGCCGAGGCGGGCTCCACGTACGTCCACCACATCCTGCTCGAAAACCTGACCATCCGGAACCACAACAACACCGAGCAGTCGGTGGGGATCAACTCCAAGGCCCCCGCCTGGAACTGGGTCATCCGCCGCAACACGATCTCCCAGACCGGAGTCGGCCTGTATCTGGGCGGATCGAGCGGCCAGTACGAGTTCGTGGGCGCGCTGATCGAGCACAACCTGATCTACAGCACGAAGGCGTACAACATGCAGATCAAGCACCAGCTCACCCGCAACACCTCGCTGGGGATCCCGTCGAGCGCCACGACGATCATTCGTCACAATGTCTTCAGCAAGGCGACGGGCTCCGTCACCGCGCCCTATCCCTTCCCCAACATGCTGCTGGGCCACTGGCCGCTCTCGGGCGCCGGCTCGACGGACATCTACCAGGTCTACGGGAACGTCCTCGACGAGAACCCGTACGAGGCCCTGTTCCAGGGTGAGGGCAACATCGCCTTCCACGATAACCTCCTGGTGAACCGCACGGGCCCGGCGGCGGTCCGCTTCCAGCGCCACAACAGCGTGCCGCGCCGGCTGGAGGTCTACAACAACACCGTCGTGGCCAGGGGGACCGGCATCACCATCTCCAGCGCCGACCCGGCCTACCCGCAGCGCGTCCTCGGCAACGCCGTCTTCGCCGGCACTCCGCTTGCGGGCGGCCAGCAGAGCAACAACGTGACCGGCACCTACGCCGCGGCCGTCAACTACCTCAACAACCCGACGGCCCCTCTGGGGAGCGGCCTCGACCTCTATCCAAGGACCGGCAAGCTCCAGGGCACGGCCATCGACACGAGCTACCTCTTCAGCTTTGCCGACTGGAGCAGGGACTTCAACAAGCTCTCCCGGATCACCACCTTCCGGGGTGCCTACTCGGGCGAGGGCACCAATCCCGGCTGGCGGCCGGCGCTGGCGATCAAGCCGTAACCCCTCCGCGAACCTCCGGGGGCCGGCTGCCGGCCCCCGGAATTTTGCGTGCGCTCCTCCCGTTGTGCCCGTGGACCGATGATGCCAATCAACGTTGTCCTGTAAACAACTTCGGCTGTTTTCCGCCCACGTGAACCAGAGGAAGCACGCATGAACAGCAAAACCATTCTCCGGACTGCCGCGGCAGCCCTGCTTCTCACCGGCGCAGCCCAGGCGCAGACGCTCGACCAGACGCTGAGCGGCTGCGGCGGCGTGGCCCCGACGAGGACCATCCAGGCCGGCCCTTCCAACTACCGCTCCTACATTGCGGGGCTGCTGCCGGGGGACCGGCTGCTCCTCGCTGCCGGCACCTATACCCAGGGCTTGAATCTCTGGAACAAGAACGGCCAGCCGAACAAGTGCATCGTCATCGAGGGACCGGCTTCCGGCTCGCCCGCGGTGTTCACGGGGAGCGATGCCTTCAACACAGTGAGCTTCAAAAATTCGAGCTACATTGCGGTCCGCAACCTGACCCTGGACGGCCAGAGCCGGCTGGGCGACGGCGTCAAGGCCGAGGCGGGCTCCACGTCCGTGCACCACATCCTGCTCGAGAACCTCACGATCAAGAACCACAACAATACGTTGCAGTCGGTGGGGATCAATACGAAGTGCCCGGTCTGGAACTGGGTCATCCGCGGCAGCACGGTCACGAGCACCGGCACCGGTCTCTATCTGGGGGGATCGAGCGGCCAGTTCGAGGTCGTCAACTCGCTGATCGAGCACAACCTGATCCATGGCACGCTGGGCTACAACATGCAGATCAAGCACCAGCTCGGCCGCAACACCGCCCTGGGGATCCCTTCCAGCGCCACGACGATCATCCGTCACAATGTCTTCAGCAAGGCCAACGGATCGCTGTCCGGCGTTGACGCCTACCCCAACGTCCTCCTCGGCCACTGGCCGCTCTCGGGCGCCGGCTCGACGGACATCTACCAGGTCTACGGGAACCTCTTCGACGAGAATCCCTACGAGTCCCTGTTGCAGGGTGAGGGCAACATCGCCCTTCACGACAATCTGTTCGTGAACCGAACCGGCCCGGCGGGGGTCCGCTTCCAGAAGCACTACAGCCTTCCGCGCCGGCTCGAGATCTTCCACAACACCGTGGTGGCGAGCGGGACCGGTATCACCATCTACAACGCCGATGCCGCGTATCAGCAGAGAGTGATCGGCAACTCGGTCTTCGCCGGCACCCCGATCGTTGGCGGCCAGCAGAGCAGCAATGCGACGGGCACGTATGCCTCGGCGGCGACCTACCTCAACAACCCCACGGCCCCGCTGGGGAGCGGCCTCGACCTCTATCCGAAGGCCGGCCAGTTGACGGGCACGGCGATCGATACGAGCTTCCTCTCCGGTCTCCTCGATTGGGACAAGGACTTCAACAAGCTCACCCGGATCACGACCTACCGGGGCGCCTACTCGGGCGACGGTGTCAACCCCGGGTGGCAGCCGGTGTTGGCGATCAAACCGTAGGCTCGACTCGCAACACCGCGTGGCCCTGGGAGAGACGCGACATGTCGCGTCTCTCCAGCTACTTCGGGAGATCTACTTCTCCCCGACGGCTCGAAGCGCTTGCTCGTAGAGCCGCCCTTCGATCCAGAAGCCTTCCCTGCGCAAGCGATCCAACTCGGTGCTGAGCCGGTCGATTTTGCCTTCCAGCTTGGCCCGGATCAAAATCCCGATGACTCCCGTCTTTCTCAGGTCGAAGAACTCGGCGGTTCGCCTTGCCTCGGATTCATCAAGGAGGACGAGGCTCGCTTTGTGCTCGACCGCCAAAGCGATCGCCTCTGCCTCTCCTTCATCCAGGTTCTGTCGCAGAGATTGAAGGAAAGGGCCGTCGGCGGGGCGACTCAACTCGATCCATCCATCCCTCAGAGCCGCCTCGACTTCCTCGGCTCCGTGGCATCCGGCACCGTGCTCGACAACCTCTCGCCAAACGGCCGCCGGTATCGTCAGCCTGCCGAAGAATTGCTTGAGAAGATGGAGCTGCCCAATGGCTGAGAGGTGGATCAGGGGCGAAGAATCACAGATCACCATGGGCGAACTGGAGGTCCTCTGCAAGATCCGCTTCCGTGTAATGGCGAGGGATCTGCCGCTCGCCAAGGAGCTGCTCGAATTGCCAGCGGCTCATCTGCGCCAGGATTCGTGCTTTCCCCAAGGAGAGGATCCCGCGGTGGTAGAGCGCCAGGGCGAGTTCCTTGCGAAGCTCTCTTTCCACCTCCGAAGGAGGCAGCTTGACAGCATCCAGAACCTCGGGAGGAATCTCCAATTTCAGTATCGCCATCTCGATCACCTCGCATTGAAGAGTATCACCCAATGGACAAAGCTCCGCCGGGGATATTACGCCGACCGCCCCAGATATGCCTTGAGCTTCGGCGCCACGCTGCGCCGCACCAGAGCCCCCTGGGCAGCCCACCGGGTGGCGGTGTCCAGTTCCACGAGGAAGCGGGGCTCGCGTCCTTCCAGGACGGCGATGGGCTGGCCGTCGCGGTAGAGGAGGCGGTTGCCGGCGAGGGCGGGGAGGCGGTCTCCGGGCGTTGCGATGCCGACGAGATTCAGGGGATCGGCGGCGCTCACGGAGACCAGATTGCCCGTCCGGGGCTGCTTGCGGAGAGCGCGCAGACGGCCCACAGCCTCGGGCAGGGCGTACTGCTCGCCCGAGAAGCCGTCCACGAAGCGGCCGCCGCGGATCTCCCCGCGGGCTTCCAGACGCCGGAGGACGCGGAGGAGGTCCCGCCACGGGGGAAGCAGGGTCTCCCTCTCCAGGAGCTTCCGGAAGACCACGCCGTAGCGCCGCAGGAGCGCCCAGGCCGCGGCCTCGGCGGCTTCCGGAGAGAGCGCCGGTCCGAACACCGTGGCCCGGGGCGGCGGGGTTCCAGTGTGGAGGAGGGACCAGCGGCCGGCGTTCTCCATGCCGAAGAGGGAGACGGAGCCGCCACCGGGCCGCGAACGATCCACCCGGGGCCGCTTGTGGGCGGGGACGAGCAGGGCCCGCAGGCCGGTGAAGCTGTCCGACGTCACGAGCCCCCAGGCCACCAGCTCGGCCAAGGCCATTTCGAGCTGGGTGTGGAGGAGGCCCGTCCCCCGGGCGATCTCGCTGAAGAAGCAGGCGCCCCGCTGCCACAGCCAGTCGTGGACGGCCCGGGCGTCCCCCGAGAGCTCCAGCTCGGATGGATCGGGCGCCGCGGCGATCTCCCGCCAGAGGGGCAGGCCGTGCCGGGAGAGGAGGGCGACGGGCGTCGAGCGGACCGGCCCCGAGCGCCGCCCGCCGTCCGTACCCGCCGGCCGCGTACCGCGTCCCCAGACGAACCGGCCGGCGAGGCACAGGGCGTCGAGCCACGCCGGGTCGTACTCCTTCATCCGCGACGGCAGGATCTCCCCCTCCCACGCCGCGGCCGCCGCTTCGAACCCCTCGAGCTGCTCGACGAGGGCGTGGAGGCTCTCCGGCCCCTCGGCCCGCTCCTCGGGGTCGACCCGCTGCCAGGAGAGGAGGAACCGGAGGAAGTCGGTCTGGGAGACCGGCTCGATCTCCCTGCGGAGCCGGTCCAGGGTGTAGCGATGGATGCGGGCGAGGAGGCGCCGCTCGCACCACTCCTCCTCCTCGGCGCCGGGGGTGAACCGCCCGCGGAAGACGAATCCCTCATTCTCCAGGGCGGCCAGAGCCACCTCGACGGCGGAGGGCCGGACCTCCAACGTCCGGGCGACCTCGCCGGCCGTGGTGGGACCCAGCCCTTCGAGCCGGCCGCGGACGATCTCGACCAAGGCCTCGTGGGGCGGCCACTCCCGGGCGAAGCGAGGCGGCACGGCGACTCCCGGCTCCAGGGCCGCCCCGGGGTGGAGAGCCTGGAATTGCGGCAGCCGCTCGGCCGCCACCCAGATGGGGGTGCCGCTCGGAAGCCGAAGCCCCGTGGCCCGACGTTCCGCCTGCAGGATTTCGAAGAGCGCCCGCCAGCCGGAGCGCGCCCCCTCCCCGGGGGTGACGAACCCGAGGGTCAGGAGCGCGTCGTGGAGCTCGTCGCCGAGGTCGGCCACGGGCCAGGCTTCCTCGCGGACGCGTTGGATGGCGGCGGCGTCGAGCGCTCCCAGGTCCGAGGCGGTCTCCGGGTCGAGCCAGCGGCGCAGCGAGACGGCCTGGGTGCGCCGCTCCTCCAGGGGGGCGTTGTCGAGGAACGCGTACGGCTGGGCCTTCAGGATCTCGTGGGCGAGGGGCGAGGGCTCGACCACGTCCCGGGCCACCAGCTCCAGCTCGCCCGCCTCCATCCGGCGCAGCAGGGCCTCCAGGCCCTCGACGTCCATGGCCTCGGTGAGGCAGTCCCGCAGGGTCTGCTCGACCAGGGGGTGGTCCGGGATCTCCCGCTCGCCCTGGATGTTTTCGAGGCACGCGAGCTGGTCCGGGAAGACGACGGCGACCAGGTCCTCGGCGTACTGCCTCTGGAGGGGCGCCGGCACCCGCTGCCCGCCGCGCTGGCGGGGGATGGCGAGCGCCCGGGAGGCGTTCCAGCGCCAGCGCACGCCGAAGAGCGGGGCATCCAGCACGGCCTGGGTGAGCACCCCGCGTACCGTCCCGGAGTGGAGGAAGCGGAAGGCGTCCTCCAGGGGGAAGCTGTGGGTGGGCCCCAGGGAGAGCACGATCGCGTCCTCGGTGGCCGCGGCCTGGAGCTCGAAGTTGAACGTCTGGCAGAAGCGCTTGCGCAGCGCGAGCCCCCAGGCCCGGTTCAGACGGCTCCCGAAGGGCGCGTGGAGGACGAGGTGCATGTCCCCGGCCTCGTCGAAGAACCGCTCGGCCACCACCGTGTCCCGCGTCGGCAGGGTGCCCAAGGCGGCGAGGGAGGCCGCGAGATAGTCCCCGATCTGGCCAGCGGCCTCGGGCGAAAGGCCGAGCTCTACCACCAGCCACTCCAGAGCGTCGATCCGGGAGCCTTCCCGGATCCGCCGGGCCACCTCCTCGCGCAGCCGCGCCACGGCCGCGGAGAGCTCCTCGGTCCGCGCCGGAGCCTCCCCCAGCCAGAAGGGAAGGTTGGGTGGGACTCCCTTCGCGTCCTCCACCAGCACCCGCCCCTGCTCGACCTTGATGATTCGCCACGAGGCGTTGCCGAGCTGGAAGATGTCCCCGGCCAGGCTCTCCACCGCGAAGTCCTCGTTGACCGACCCGATCACCGTGCCCGCCGGCTGGAGCACCACCTGGTAGTCCGCGAGGTCGGGGATCGCCCCGCCCGAGGTGACCGCGGTGAGCATCGCGCCCTTGCGCGCCCGCAGGGCGCCGTGCACCGCGTCGTGATGGAGGTAGGCCCCTTTGCGCCCCCGCCGGGTGGTGAACCCCACGGCGAGCATGGCCACGACCTCGTCGAATTCCTTCCGGGAGAGATCCCGGAACGGCCACGCTCTGCAGACGAGGGCGAAGAGGTCGTCCTCCAGCCACTCCTCGGCGGCCACGGCGGCGACGATGTGCTGGGCCAGGATGTCCAGGGGCTTTTCGGGGATGATCAGCCGATCGAGCTCCCCGCGCCGCACCGCATCCACGAGGGCTGCGCATTCCAGGAGCTCGTCCCGGGTCAGGGGGAAGAGCCGCCCCTTGGGAAGGCCGCCCAGGTGGTGGCCCGACCGGCCCACCCGCTGGAGGAGGGTGGCGATCGACCGTGTCGAGCCGAGCTGGCAGACGAGGTCCACGGAGCCGATGTCGATCCCCAGCTCCAGGGAGGCCGTAGCCACGAGGGCGGAGAGCTCCCCGGCCTTGAGCCGACGTTCCGACTCCAGCCGCTGCTCCTTGGACAGGCTGCCGTGGTGGGAGGCCACCCGGTCTGCCCCGAGCCGCTCGGAGAGGTGGCGGGTGACCCGCTCGGCCAGGCGCCGGGTGTTGGTGAAGACGAGCGTCGTCTTGTGCTCCCGGATCAGCCCGGTCAGGCGATCGTAGATCTCCTCCCACACCTCGTGGGGCATCACCGCCTCGAGAGGGGACTCGGGCACCTCGACCGCCAGATCCATCCGCCGTCCGTGCCCCGAGTTTACGATCACGCACCGGGGCGTGCCGTCCGCCTCCACCCCGGCCGTCCCTACGAGGAACCGGGCCACCTCCTCGATCGGCTTTTGCGTGGCCGAGAGGCCGACGCGGACCAGGGGGGACGAGACGAGGGCCTCCAGCCGTTCCAGGGAGAGGGACAGGTGGGACCCCCGCTTGTCATCCGCCACGGCGTGGATCTCGTCCACGATGACCGTCCGGGCGGTCCGCAGCATGGCGCGCCCGCTGGCGCTCGTCAGGAGGATGAACAGGGACTCCGGCGTGGTGACCAGGATGTGGGGAGGCCGCTTCGCCATGGCTGTCCGCGCCGAGGAGGGGGTATCCCCCGTCCGCACCTGGGTGCGGATCTCCACCTCCGGCAATCCCAGGGCGGCCAGCTCCGCCTGGATGCCGGCCAGCGGCTCCTGGAGGTTCTTCTCCACGTCGTTGGACAGAGCCTTGAGCGGCGAGACATAGACCACCCGCGTCTCGTCCGGCAGCCCGCCGGGCAGCCCGCCGCCGTCCAGCGCCTGCCGTACGAGATCGTCGATGGCCGCGAGGAACGCCGCGAGCGTCTTGCCCGAACCGGTGGGAGCCGCGATCAGCGTATGCCGCCCGGCGCGGATCTCCGGCCACGCCCGGGCCTGGGGCTCGGTCGGAGCGCCGAAGCGCTTTGCGAACCAGG
>DASQEB010000203.1:0-2468 GCA_035633875.1 Thermoanaerobaculia bacterium | reverse complement strand
TGGGACGCGCTGTGGAACCTCGGCACGCAGGCGCTCCAGCAGGGCCGCAAGGACCAGGCGCGGAAGGCCCTGGAGAGGTTCGTGGCCGGCGCGCCGGCCCGGTACTCCGAAGACGTGAAGAAAGCCCGGGGCATCCTCGCCCGACTCGAACCATGAAGAAGCCATCGATCCTGCTCCTCGCGGCCCTGCTCCTCGCAACGGCTGGCTGCTCCTCCAAGACCTCGGGCAAGCCGGACGTGCCCGCCGGCACTCCCGTCGTCCTCATCTCCATCGATACCCTGCGGGCGGACCGCCTGCCGGCCTACGGCTACGAGGGGGTGGAGACCCCGGCTCTCGACGCGCTCCGCAAGGACGCCGTCCTCTACGAGCGGGCCTACACGGTGACGCCGCTGACCCTGCCCGCCCACTCGACGCTCCTGACCGGCGTGCTCCCGGCCGCGCACACCGTGCGCGACAACGTGGGTTATCGGCTCGATGCGGAGCGGATCAAGAAGGGGGAGCTTCCCTTCCTGCCGCAGATCCTCAAGAACCGGGGATATGCCACGGGCGGCGCGGTCTCGGCCTATGTGCTCCAGGGCAAGAGCGGCCTCTCCACGGGCTTCGACTTCTACGAGGACTCGATCGAGTTCCGCACCAGCACGGGCCTGGGGGGGCTTCAGCGGCCCGGGGGCGAGACCCTGCGCCTGTCGCAGGACTGGTTGCGGAGCGTGGCCGGCAAACCGTTCTTCTACTTCTTCCACATCTACGAGCCCCACACGCCGTACGCGCCGCCGGAGCCCTTCGCCTCGAAGTACGCGGACAAATACGACGGCGAGGTGGCCGCGGCCGACGCGATCGTCGGCGAGCTGATCGAGGAGCTCAAGCGCCTGGACGTCTACGACAAGGCCCTGATCGTCCTCCTCTCGGACCATGGGGAAGGACTCGGCGATCACGGCGAGGACGAGCACGGGGTCTTCCTCTACCACGAGGCCATCCACGTGCCGCTCCTTCTGAAGCTCCCGGACTCGCAGCGCGGGGGGAGCACGGTGCCGCAACCCGTGCAGCTCATGGACGTGGCTCCCACCGTGCTCTCTCTGCTGGGCGAGACGGTCCCCGAGCCCCAGAAAGGGGTCTCCCTCGTGGACATGCTGGCCGCGGACGCGCCGGTGCGGCGGATCTACTCCGAGACCTTCTACCCCCGCCTCCACTTCGGCTGGAGCGAGCTGTCGTCCCTGATCGATGATGAGCACCACTACATCGAGGGGCCGGACCCCGAGCTCTATGACATGGGCCGGGACCCGCGGCAGAAGACCAACATCCTCCAGCAGGAGCGCCGGACCTACGCGGCGTTCCGCCAGGAGATCGAGGGATACGACCGCAACCTCGCCCCGCCCGCGGCCGTGGACGAGGAGACCCGCCAGGCCATGACCGCCCTGGGCTACATCGGCGGCTCCGGGGGCGGGTCCGCCGATGGGCCGCTGCCCGATCCCAAGACCCGGATCGGCTCTCTCGCCGATCTGAAGAACGGCGTGCAGCTCCTGGGGAACAAGAGCTATCCCGAGGCGGCCGAATCCTTCCGCCGGGTCATCGACCAGAACCCGAAGATGGTGGACGCCTGGGAGTTCCTCGGCCGCGCCCTCCAGCGACAGGGGCGCATCGAGGAGGCGCTGGCGGCCTATCGCGAGGCCCTGGAGATCTCCGGCGGCTCGCCGCACATCGCCGTGGCCGCGGCCTCCCTCTACTTCGACCTCGGGCAGCTCGAGGAGGCCGAGCAGCACGCCCGCCTCGCCGTGGCCATGAACCCGTCCTTCGCCCACGGCCTGCTCGCGCAGATCGCGTTGCGGCGCGGCCAGCTCGACGAGGCGGAGAAGGAGGCGCGCCTGGCCATGGAGGAGAAAAGCCTGCGCGTGGGACCGATGGTCACCCTGGCCGAGGTGCTCCACGCCCGCCGCGACCTCCAGGCGGCCCTGGACCTCACGCACAAGGCCGAGAAGGCCTGGAACGAACGCGAAGGCAAGGACGAGGACCTGCTCCGCGGGCTGTTCGTGATTCGCGGAAAGATCCTGGCGGATCTCGGGGACGCCCCGGGAGCGGAGGCGGCCTTCAACAAGGAGATCCAGCTTTTCCCGGACAGCCTCCGCGCCTACTCCAGCCTCGCCCTCCTCTATGCCCTCACCGGACGCGCCTACCAGGTCGGGCCGACGCTCAAGGCCATGGTGGACGCCAACCCCAACCCGCTCGCCTACGCAGAAGCGGTCAAGGCCCTTCGCGTGATGAACGACCCCGCCTCGGCCGCCTCGCTCCTGCGCGTGGCCCTCCGCCAGTATCCCGACAGCACGGTGCTGCAGGGGCTGGCGAGACAGGGATAGGGAAGCAGAGCCCCGTCAGGGGCGATCGAAGGTAGCCCGGTGGCGTGAGCCCCGGGTTGGCTGACGCGCCGAGCCGGATCTGTCGCCCCTCCGGGGCTCCGGGGTTCAGGGGCGCCCGTT
>DASQEB010000202.1:0-18687 GCA_035633875.1 Thermoanaerobaculia bacterium | reverse complement strand
GTGCCGTTGGAGAGCCACTGGAGCTGCCGGTAGTAGGTCTTGTTGCGCAGCGAGAGGCGGTCGGAGAGCTCGGTCTCGTAGTCGATCTGGGCGCGCCGGGTCTCCTGATCGGACCGGTCGTAGGGCGACTGGTACGACTGGGTGCGGGGGACGTCCGGCACCGCGAACCCGAGGGGCTGGAACCCGGGCCCGAAGACGGTCACCAGGGGGAGCCCCGCGTCCGGCGAGAAGCTCGTGTCCAGGAATTCGAGATTCAGGTTCAGCACGCCGCGGTCGCCCGTGCGCCAGGAGAAGGCGGGGTTGATCCCCCGGATCTCGCTCGGCGTGTCGTCGCGCCAGCCGTCCGAGTCCTGCCAGAGGCCATTCAGGCGGAAGCCGAAGGCGCCATCGCCGCCCGCGTTCCAGTCCAGTGTGCCGCCATAGGTGTTCCAGCTCCCACCCGTCACGCCCAGGTTGAGGAAGCTTCCCGGCTCGGGCTGCTTGCGCACCATGTTGATCGTGCCGGCGATGGGGTTGGCCCCGTAGAGGAAGCCGCCCGGCCCCTTCAGGACCTCGACGCGCTCGATGTTGTAGAGCTGGTAGAAGCCGATCTCGGGCTCGGCGGCGCCGTCGGTGAGCACCAGGCCGTTGCCCACGGAATCGAAGCCGCGGACGAAGAAGAAGTCGGCGACCCCGCTCTGGGTCTGCACGTTGACACCGCTCACGTTGCGCAGGGCGTCGCCGAGGACGACGCTCCCCTGCTCCTCCAGGAGCGGCTCGGAGACCACGCCCACGCTCGCCGGGGTCCGTTGGAGCGGCAGCGGGAGCTTGGTCGCGATGGTGTTCGAGTCCGGAATGTACGGCAGGCTCCCTTCGACGAAGAGCACGTCCTCGTAGGTGGCGGCCGGCGGTTCACCTTCCTGCGCGGCCTCCTGGGCTCCGAGCGGAGCGGTCAACAGGCCTGAAAGCGCGAGCCCAAACAGGATGCGATCGGATGTCTTCACGTCGATGTCCCCCTCTTCCTTGCTTTCCGTCGCTCCAGGATACGGACTTCAAGGCCCGGAGTTTCGGCCTTTACAGTCTTTTTACGGACCCTTTACTCCCGGTTTCGGAATGCCGCCGGTCCAGTCCAGGGCCACCAGATCGCTTTCGTTGCGCAGGTAGAGCCGGCCGTTGGCCACAGTGGGGGCCGTCCAGCACTTGCCGGAGAGCACCTCGGTCCGCCCCTTCTCCCGGTAGGCCTGGGGCGTGGCCTCGACCAGGGCCAGATCGCATCCCCGCTCGGCGAGCACGATCAGGTGGCCGTCGGCCAGGATCAGCGAGCCGTGGGAGAAGCCCCGCTGTTTCCAGCGCTCCTTGCCGGTGGCGGCGTCGATGGCCTTGAACGTGGAGTCGTCGAAGCCGTAGATCACGCCGTTGTGGAGGACCGAAGAGCTGAACTGGTTCTTCATCCCCCGGCTCCGCCAGACCTCCTCGACGCCGGCCTTGCCGCCCGCGGCCTTGATCTGGAACAGAGCGGCGCCGACGCCGTAGCCGGAGGAGATGAACACCTTGTCCGGCGCCACGAAGATGGGGGTCGCGGCGTTGACGTCCCAGTCGGTCCGCCAGGGCACCCGCCAGAAGAGCTTGCCGTCCCTCGGCGAGACGGAGACGACCGAGGTGCCGGTGAAGAAGATCACCTGGCGCACGCCGCCCACGGTGACGGCGATGGGCGCCGAGTAGCCGGCGCTGTCGTTCTGGGAGGTCCAGACCACCTTGCCCGTCTTCTTGTCGAAGGCCGCGAGCGACTTTCCGCCGGACCCGCCGACGTCCACCAGGAGGAGGTTTCCCTCGACCAGGGGGGAGGTCGAGGCGCCCCAGCCGGGGATGCGTGCCCCGAGCTCCTTGCGCAGGTCGTGCTCCCAGACCTTGCGGCCGTCCTTCACACCAAGGGCGGCGAGCCTGGCGTTCGCCGAGAGCACGTAGACCAGGTCGCCGTCCACCGTGGGGGTGGAGCGGGGACCGTTGCCCATATCGCTCTGGTACTTGCGGTCGATCGCCACCTTCCAGAGCTGCCTGCCGGTGGCGGCGTCGAGGGCGAGGGCGACCTCCTGGCTCCCCTGGCCGTAAAGAGTGAAGAGCCGGCCCTTCGAAACCACGAGGTGGGAGTACCCCTCCCCCGCCGGCGCCTTCCAGAGGACCTTGGGTCCGCCGGCCGGCCAGCTCTTGAGAAGGCCGGTCTCGCGGGAGACGCCGTCCCGGTTCGGGCCGCGGAACTGCGGCCAGTCGGCGGCCAGGGCGGTGCCGGCCGCCAGGAGGAGGCCGAGGGCGAGGGCAAGAGGAGCACGGCGGTGCATGGCAAGTCTCCTAGGTGTACCGGGCGTTCCGGTACGTCTCGTCGTAGAAGGAAGGCAGCAGGCGATCCACCTGGAGCAGCCCGTCGCGGGTCAGCTCGACGGTGCCGTCCCCGAGGCGCAGCATCCCTTCGCCTTCCAGCCGCCGCCACGCCGGGGCGAATTCGGCGAGGACGTCCGCGCCGAACTTCTCCCGGAAGTAGGGGGCGTTCAGAGCCCCCAGCTTGAGCTGCAGGATCATCTCCCGGATGAGCCGCTCGCGGCCGGACGTGGCGAAGGCGCGTCCCAGGGGGAGCCTCCCCTCCGCGACCGCGCCCAGGTACTCGCTCCACCCGGCGACGTTCTGGAAGTGGACGCCGGAGAGATGGGAGAACGAGGCCACGCCCGTCCCCAGCATGTCGCACCCGTGCCAGACCGAGTCGCGGTAGACGAAGCGGGAGGAATCCCCCCGCGGCTTCACCATGGTGTAGGCCGAGGAGAGCACGTACCCCGCCGCCGCGAGCTCCGAGAAGGCGTAGTCCTGCCACGCCCGCTTGGTGGGCCAGTCGGCGAGCGGCCGGTCGAAGGTGCCGCCCAGGACGCTCTTCGAATAGACCGTGTTGTACGGCAGCTCCATCTGGTAGATCGTGACGCTGTCCGGCTCGACCTCCAGGGTCTTCCTGACGTTCTCCTTCCAGGTCTCCCAGGTCTCCCCCACCATCCCGGCGATCAGATCGATGTTGAGCTGGTCGAAATCCAGCTCCTTGATCCAGGGGAGCACCCGGTAGATCTCGGTGGAGATGTGGGCCCGGCCGTTCTCCTCGAGGATCTCGTCGTCGAAGCTCTCGATGCCGAGCGAGAGGCGGGTCACTCCGATCCCGCGGATCGCTTCGAGCTTCGAGCGGGTGAGGGTCCCGGGCTCGCACTCGAAGGTGACCTCCTCGACGCCGTCCCACGGGATCGCCGCCTTGACCCGGGAGACGAGCGCCTCGAGCTGGCGCACGCTGATGTAGGACGGCGTCCCGCCGCCGAAATAGACGAACTTCGGCCGCCGGCCCGCGATGGCGGGCTTCGCCGCGGCCATCTCGACCTCGGAGGCCAGGGCGTCGAGGTACGTCCCGATCTCGCTCGAGTCCTTGTCCGTGTAGACCCGGAAGTAGCAGAACTTGCACCGCTTGCGGCAGAACGGGATGTGCAGGTAGAGGCCGAACGGGGTCCCCGGCCGGGGCGGGGCGTCCAGGGCCGCCAGCGCGGCCGAGAGATTCTCCGGCGTCCACGCCGAAAACGGCGGATAGTTCGAAACGAAAACGCTCCCCACCTCCGTGTCCTTGGACACGGGGAGGGTCGCGGTCGCGGGCTCGGGGTTTGCCATGAGAGTCGTCATCACCTTTCACTTCGCTCCGAAGGCGTACACGGTGCCGTCCGACGAGCCGATGACCAGCCGGCCGGCGGCGATGGCCGGGGAGGACTCGATGCCGGCTCCGGCCTCGAAGGTCCACACCGCCTTGCCGGTCTTGACGTCCAGGGCGAAGACCTGGCCGCTCTTGTCGGCGGCGAAGACGCGGTCGCCCAGGACGGCCGGCGAGGCGTCCACGGCCGATCGGGCCGAGTACGTCCAGAGGCGCTTACCCGTCGCGGCCTCCACCGCGTGGACGAACTTGTCCCGGCCGCCAAAGACGACTGCGTTGCCGGCGAGCGCCGGCGAGGAATAGAACGGGAACTTGCGCACCGGGTGCTCGTACGTCCAGAGCACCTTGCCGGCCGCGTGGTCCACGCCCAGGAACTGGTTTTCGAAGTTGCCCACGAAGAGACGGTCGCCCGCGACGGCCGGGCTCCCGCCCACGTAGCCGCCCATGGAGACGCGCCGTAGCTCCTTGCCGTCCTTTGCCCGGAGCACGCGCAGGAAGCCGTCGCACCCGGCCGAGAGGATCGTGTCTCCGGAGACCGCCGGGGTGCCGTGGATGTAGCCGTCCGTCTCCACCTTCCAGACGACCGAGCCGTCCTTGGGGGAGAGACAGTAGAGGAACTGGTCGTAGGAGCCGACGACGATGCACCCCGGGGCGAAGTTGGCCGACGCGGTGACGCCGGACTCGGCCTGGAAGGTCCATCGAGGCTTGCCGGTCCTGGCGTCCAGGGCGTGGAAGGTCCCCTTCTCGTCCCCGAAGTAGACGACGCCGTCCCGGACCGCGGGGGACGACTTGATCTCGCCCGCCGCCTTGTGCTTCCACTTGAGCTTGCCCGTGGCAAGGTCCAGGGCGTAGAGATGGCTGTCGAGAGAGCCCACGTAGACCGTGCCGTCCACGATCGCAGGGGTGGAGGTAATCCCGTCCTCGGCCTTGAAGGTCCAGAGCGGCTTGGGATCGGCGGGCAAATTGCCCGCGGCGCGACCCGTGAGCTGGGCGTCTCCCCGGAACATGGTCCAGGCGGACGGCGCCGGCGCGTTCGGAGCCGCAGCCACGAACACGGCGAACAGGGGAAGGAGGGTCAGCAGACGACGCATCCTCACCAGGCCTCCTTGTAGATCTCCAGAAGGTCCTCCGCCGTGACCGGGCGGGGATTGAACCGGGCCGTCCACTGGCCCGAAGCCTCCTCGGCGAGGACCGGCAGGCGGTCCTTCTCCACCCCGCAGTCCCGCAGGCGTGCGGGCAGGCTCGCTCGCGCCCGGAGCTCCTCCAGCCGCTCGGGGAGCCGCCCACCCAGCTTGCGGTAGAGGTCCCCCACGGCCCCGGCGTTGAAACGGACGACGGGCGGGAGCATCAGGCCGACGGCCACACCATGGACGATGCCGTACCGGGCCGTCAGCGGGTTGGCGCAGGAGTGGGCGGCGCCGAGCATGGACGCCTCGATGGCGGCGCCCGCGAGATGGGAGCCCAGGAGCGCGTCCCCGGCCGCCCGGAGGTCCCCGGGGTTGTCGAGGTAGGTCTCCAGGCTTCCGTCGAGGAGGCGCCACGCCTCCCCGGCCAGCATTCGTGAAATCGGGTTCGCTGTTCGCGTCACGTAGCTCTCAACGGCGTGGGAGACGGCATCGATTCCCGCCGCCGCGGCCACCCGCCGCGGAGCGCTCGCCACGAGCTCCGGATCCAGGATCACTTCCCGGAATCGGGCCTTGCGGTCCCCGCAGGCCATCTTCGCGTGAGTCTCGGGATGGGAGATGAGAGCGTAGGACTGGGCTTCGCTGCCCGTGCCGGCCGTGGTCGGCACGCCGATCGAAGGCAGCATGGGCTCCGACGCCTTGCCGGTTCCCCAATAGTCCTCCATCCGGCCGCCGTTGGTGAGCACGAAGTTGATCCCCTTGGCCGTGTCCATGGCGCTCCCGCCCCCCACGGCCACGATCAGGTCCGGCCCGAACTCCGCGGCGAACGCGCGGCCGTCCTCCACCTGGAGAGACGTGGGATTCTCCTCGACGCGGTCGAACACGGCCACCTCGATCCCCGCGCTCTCCAGGGAAGCCACGGCCCTGCCGGCGTGCCCGGCCGTGCGGACGCCGGAATCGGTCACCAGGAGGACCCGCGTGCCGCCCAGCTCCCGGGCGAGCGTGCCCAGGAGGTCGAGGGAGCCGGGGCCGGCGTGGAGGCGGAGGCCGCCGACATCGGCGGTATAGCCCTCGGGATTCATGCCGCCCGGGCCCCCGTCTGGAGGGCCCGCCGCTTGTACAGGTGGTCGAACATGTTCCCCTCGTGGGGCTGGTCGCGGGAGATCCGGGAGGTGGGGATCGGCCCCAGGTTGAGATGGTCGATCCATGGGCAGTCCAGGAGCTCGCGCTCGAAGGCGCGGTCCTCGGTGAGAGCCGTCGCCACGAGGGTGGAGCCGATCCGGGAGAGGAGCTCCCCGCGCGGGGCCTCGACCGCCGTGGCGAAGGGGAAGAGCAGCTCCATGCCGGCCAGGGGGTGATCCGGCTCGCACCAGATCAGGGTCGGCAGGAGGAAGGTGCAGCCATCCACCTCGGCCACGCGGCCCGTTCCGCGGATCTCCGCGGTCAGGTCCACCGCGCCCGGAATGCGGAGCTGGCGGTCGATCGTCTCCGAGATCCGGCGGGCCACCTCGGGCCGGGTGAAGGCGGCGAGGCGGGCGTCCGGATGGTCCAGACGCAGGGCAGGAATGCGGGCCAGGCGCTCCGCCACGGCCTCGGCAATTTTCCGGGCCGTTCCCCTGCCGTCCGCGGGCATCCAGACCCCGGAGGCGTTTAGGCACGAGCGGCCGCCGTTCTCGGCGATCGATGTCGCCACGAGGTCCACGTGCCCTTCCCAGTCCGCGAGCTGGTCCTCGCCGAAGATCACCTTGCTCCAGCCCGGGCCGTGGAGCTGCACCCGGTGGTCGTCCTTCCACGGCCGGACCGTGTTGGCATCGCCGAAGAGCATGGACCGGCCGCAGCGCAGCAGGATCTCGGAGGCCCCGGAGTGGTCCGTCGGGTAGTAGAACGCGGCCTCGGCCGGCATCCCCGCCGCCATCAGGGCTTGGACCACGCGGAACGGCGTCCAGGGCTCCTCGCGGCCGGGCTTCAGGACCACCGGCACCTTGAGCGCATAGGCCGGCAGCCACAGCGTATGGACGCCGGGCGAGTTGCTGGGGAGGATGGCCCCGAGCGCGTCCGTCTGGCCGACGTAGGAGAGGCGCCGGCCGTCCTGCCACACCCAACCGGAGTCCAGGACGGCGAGGTCGAGCCCACGGGTCAGCCCCGATAGGATGTCCGGCATGGCGTCCAGCGCCCCCTGGACCTTCTCCATGTTGAACCGGCAGAGGGACTCGGGGAGCCCGGAGGTCGAGGAGAGCTGGCGGATGTAGTCTTCCGGTCCCTGGAGGTCCCCCCCGGGCTCGAGCGGCAGCTCCGCCCCGGCGAAGAGGGCCGCGGCCTTGCGGCAGATCTCCAGAAGCTCGACCGCCGCAACGTCATGCAGGGCCCGGCGGGACTCCCCCACCGCGGCCAGGTCCCGCGCGATGAGGCCCGGGTTCGCCTGCGAGACTTCGGCCACGGGCTCGCCCGTGCGCACGTGCCGCAGCACCTGCGTCGTGAGGCTCCGGTACGGGCGGCCGGCACGGAGGAGGGGGAGGTGGACCATCTAGTACACCCCCACGACGACCGAGTCCTGGAGCTCCGAGAAGAGCCGCAGGCTGGAGACGCCGTCCCACGGATAGCGCTCGATGGGCTCGGCCCGCTCGCCTTCGTCCCGCTCCAGGAAGCGCGGCATGAAGAAGTCCCGGGTGAGGGTGGTGAGCATCACCCGGCCGGTCTGGCCGTACTCGACCGTCCGCTCCGGGTTCTTGGGGTCCACCAGCTCGAACACGGCGCGGGGCGCGGGCGGGTAGTAGGTAATGGTGTAGTCCCCGACCGCCGGGTCGAAGGGCCGGTGGCAGGCGAGGCCCATCAGCGTGTTGCCGTAGGTGGGGACGAAGTCGATCCCCGGCACCAGCTCCTCGCGGGCGAAGCGGTGGAACTGGGCGTTCATCTCGGTGCCGCCGCAGAAGATGCCCTTGATCCCCGCCTTCGCGAGGTTGATTCGCTGGCAGAGAGCTTCCAGGAGCTTGGGCGTGGTGAACAGGCAGTTGATCTCGTGGGCCCGGAGGATCGTCAGGCCCTGCTCGATCACGTGGGCCTTGTACTCCTCGAGCTCCCGGAAGCGGCCGTTCTTGATCAGCTTGTTGACCCAGCGGGGATCGAGGTCCACGTGGAAACAGATCCCTCCCCGGTGCTGGGCCAGATGCTCGACCGCGAGGCGGAGCCGCCGCGGGCCGGTGGGGCCGAGCATCAGCCAGTCCGCGCCCCGGGGGAACCCGGCGTCGGACAGCTCGTCGCTGAACCGCTCGTAATCGAGCTGGAAGTCCTCGATGTTGACCCGCGACTTGGGAACGCCGGTCGAGCCGCCGGTCTCGAAGACGTACGCGGGCCGCCCGCTGAGGCCCTTCGGGATCCACCGGCGGACCGGCCCGCCGCGGAGCCACGAGTCCTCGAAATGGCCGAAGAGCTTGAGGTCGTCGTACCCGCGCACGTCTTTCACCGGATCGAAATCGAAGCTCCGTGCACGATCGAGCCAGAAGGGACTGCCCGTCCGGGGATCGAAGTGCCAGGCCACGACCTCGCGCACGTGGGCGTCGAGCCGCGCCCGGGCCTCGGCCACCTTCTCGGAGAGCGTTGATTTGGTCAGGATTTCCACAGGGCCTCCCTAGGATTTACGCAGGGGAATCCGCAGGATGTCCGCAGATCCCCCCGGAACGGTCTCACAGGTCCAGCTCCAGCCCTGTCTCCCCCTGCTGCGGGGCGGCGCCGCCTTCTTTCTTCTCCATCGGCTTGGCCTCGGGCTTCTTGCCCGCCCCTTCCTGGAGGGCGTAGAGCTTGGAACGGGTGGAGACGTAGAGGACGCCGTCCTTGGCCACGGGCGTGGTGTAGACGGAGCTGCCCATGTTCACCTCGTGGAGGAGCTCCTTCTTCGTCCCGGCCCGCAGGACCACCACGTCGCCGTCCTCGTCGCCCAGGTAGACCTTGCCGTCGGCCACGAAGGCGGAGCCCCAGACCGCGGCGAACACGTCGTGCATCCAGTGGAGCTTGCCGGTCTTGGCGTCCAGGGCGTAGAGGTGGCCCGAGAGATCGGCGATGTAGACGATGCCGTCCGCGATGGCGGCCGTCGAGATCGTGCGGTGGAAGTCCTCGCCGCCCCGGTGCCAGACGGCGTGGGTCGCGGTCACGTCCCCCTCGCCCGTGGCGTCGATAGCGTAGAAGTGGCCGATGCCCTCGCCGTGCTCGGGGTCCTGGCCCACGCCGATGTAGACCTTGTCGTCCCAGATCACCGGTGTGGAGATGATGTTGTTGCGCGTGCCCGCGCCGCCGATCTTCCACACCGAGTCCTTGGGGTTGCAGTCGAACTTCCAGAGGAGCTTGCCGTCCTTGGGGTTCAGCGAGTAGATCCAGCCATCGCCGCCCGGGAAGATCACCTGCGGCCGTCCCTTGATCTCGGCGTAGGCCGGATTCGACCACTGGCCATGGAGGATGTTGCCCGCCGGCAGCGTGCTCTCCCAGACGAGCTTGCCCGTGTTCTTGTTGACCGCGATGAAGCTCGGCCCCAAAGGAGAGGGGATGTTGATGTGGCCCTCGTCCACGCCGTTGCCGGTGACGGTGTAGAGGACGTCGCCGACGATCAGCGGATTGCCCACCGCGAGGTTGTGGGGGAAGACGTCCAACTCGCCGATCATATCGAGCTTCCAGATCACGTCCTCGTCGATTTCGCTCTTCTCGGCCTCGGTCTGGAAGGGTCCGTCGTTCTCCTTGTCCAGAAAGCCCTCGGTGTCGGCGCAGATCACCTCAGCCCGGTTGGAGACGTAGTAGAGGCGGTCCCCTTCGACCGCCGGCGTCGAGCAGACCCCCTGGAGGGGCCAGTCGTTGACCCGGCCGGCCGGGAGCTTGGGGTGGGCCGACTGCCAGAGGAACTTGCCCGTGGCCGCATCGAACACCATCATGTTCCCGCGGTCGCCGGTGAGCTTGGGGTTCCTCTTGCCTTCGTTGTTCGTCCCGATGTAGACCTTGCCGCCGGCGACCAGCGGGCCGCCGTAGCTCTGCGAGCCCAGGTCCGCCACCCACTTGACGTTCTCGCCCTTGTCCGGGTCCCACTTCGTGGGCAGGCCCTTCTCGCTCGACACCATGTTGCGCGTCGGCCCGCCGCCGAACATCGCCACTTCCGCCGCGCCCGGGGCCGCCGCGCCCAGAAAGACCGCGAGGAGCCCGGCGGCCGTCCTGCCGAGGGTCGTACTTGTCTCGATCATCACTGGTTCACCGTCACCTTCACGTTGTCGTAATAGATCTCGACCGGGGAGTAGCCGTAGAGTCCGGGGCTCCCCTGCCGAATCGGATGCGGGTCCTCCACCGTCACCGTCCAGTCCGCGGGCTCGGCCTCGCCCTTCTTCCACACCTTGCCGCGGACGAGCGCTTTGTCTCCCTGCTGGTCGACCCGGAATTTCATCGTGTACCAGGTGTCCGCCTCCCAGGGGAACGGCACGGACTTCTCCACCCGCAGATCCGAGGACCAGGAGCGGAGCTGGATCTTCTGGTGGGCGCCCATCAGGTCCATGGTGTAGCCGCTGTTGATCAGGCCCAGGTCGGGGCGCTTACGGCCCTGGAACTTGCCCCGGAGGTCCGCCTGGATCGTGTAGTTGGACAGGCTCGCCGGGCCCATGTAGACGTCGCCGCGGTCGAGGCCCACCTCCGCCGGGGGCTTGGAGAGGACCTTTCCGCCGTCCATCTCCGCGACCGGGAACTTCCTCCCCGCGCCAATCCACCACGGCGGGTTCTTGCCGGCCTCGTAGGATTCGAAGTCCTCGCTCCAGGGGAGCGGGGCCACCACCCGCACCCGGGCCGCGCCTTCGAGGCCGCCGGTCTTGGCCACCACCTTGCCCACCTGGGAGCGGCCCGCCTCGGGGGTGAAGCTGCCGCCGTCCACCTTGCCAGCCAGACCCTGGAGGGACCATTCGGCCCCCGTGGGCGCCGGCAGCGGCCGCCCCTTGGCGTCGAAGGCCCGCACCTCGAAGCGCACCGGCCTGCCCGGCGCCACGAGCACGTCGGCCGTCACCACCTGGAGCAGCGCCGGGGCCGCGCCCTGGGGGGCCGGCTCCACCGCGGGCGCCATGGGCTTGTCCTTCGTCACCTTGAAGGGCTTGGACTTGTCCCCCAGGGCGAAGAGCCCCGCCTCGCTGCTGAAGTACACCCGGCCGTAGGCCACCGCGGGCGAGCCGTAGATCTCGGCGTAGCGGGTGCCGGCGGCGTCGGTGACAGAAATCAGGTCCATGTCCAGCGCCTCGACGCCGGTGGGACCCGGCTTCAAGATGTGGAAGCGGCCGTTGAGCTCGGCCACGTAGATCTTGCCGTCCGCCCACACCGGCGAGCCCTTGCCCACCGTGCCGAGCTTGTGGCGCCAGAGCTCCTTGCCCGTTTTGGCGTCCAGGGCGAGGAGGTTGGCCGAGTTGTCCACCACGTAGAGCCGGCCATCATGGTAGGTCGGCGAGGGGAAGCCGTCGCCCAGCTCCTCGGCCCGCCAGATCTCGTGGGTCTTGGTCACGTCCCCCGTGCCCGAGCCGTCGATGGCCACCACCCGCCCCATCACGCCCGGCCTGTCCACGTTCTCCTCGCTGTGCGCGGCGTAGATCGTCGTGCCGTTCACCGCCACCGTGGTGTTGATGCCGCCCTTGCTGAGCAGGAAGCCCCAGACCTTCTCGCCGGTCCTGGCGTCGATGGCGTAGATCCAGCCGTCGCCGCTGCCCTCGATGAGCAGCCGCCGGCCGTTGATCATGGCCACCACGGGCGTCGTCTGGGTGTTGAGGTCGTAGGGCTGGCCGCCGGGATTGGAGACCCAGAGGATGTCCCCGGTCCGCTTGTCGAACGCGAACGTCCGGAAGCGCGGCGGGGCCATCTCGCCCCAGCTCTGGTTGGCGAAGGTGAGGATCAGCCGGTCCTCGTCCACCATCGGCGTGTGGGTTCGGCCGCCGAAGCCCGAGTAGAAGCCTATCTCCTCAGTGAGCGCGCGCTTCCACAGCTCCTTGCCGTTGCGGTCGTAGGCCACGAGCAGGCCGCCCACACCCGAAGCGTAGAGATTGCCCGTCTCCGGGTCCCCCACGACGTTCGCCCAGCCCACCCGGTTGAAGGGAACGGTCGTGTGGTAGACGTCCAGGCGCCGCCGCCACAACTCTTTGCCGGTGCCGGCATCGTAGCAGGCGACCACCTCGTGCATGTCGACCTTCTCCCCGGCCCGGCCGTTGGTGCACACCCGGCCGTCGAAGACCACCGGCGTCGAGCGGCCGATGAGGTCCTTGGCGTGCCAGGCGAGGTTCTCTCCCTCGGGAGACCACTTGGACACCAGCCCGGTCTCGGGGCTGACCCCCGTCTGCCCCGGTCCCCGCCAGTTCGGCCACTCGCCCGCGGCGAGGGGCACGCCGGCCAGGACCGCCAGCAGGATAGGGGAGATCTTCGACAGTGAAAAACTCGATCGCATTCGTTGGCTCCTCCGGCCCGCTTCGCGAGACCCGTTCCCTCTCCCGACCGGACCAACCCCAAGGGGCGCGCGGGGGCCGCCAGATCGTTTACGCTGGCCCGGCCGTAATGTTATAGCCAAGTGCCGGCAGGCCGGGCGGGAAGCTGTAAAAAATCGGTAAACTTTTCAAAGAAAGAGAGTTGCGCCCTCCCAAGGCAAGGACACCAGGGACGCCAAGGACCTGAAGGACATCGAAGAGGTCCGCCGGCTTTTCGTCCTTGCTGTCCCTGGTGTCCCTGCTGTCCCTTGTGTCCTTGGCCGGCGCTCCCACTCAATAGATGCTCAGCTCCGGCACGACCTTGGCCATCTGGTCGAAGTCCGTGTCGGAGTGCAGGAGCAGCAGGCGATGCTCAATCGCGACCTGAGCGATCAAGCAGTCGATCGAACTGCGGATGGTGATTCCTGCCCGCCGGCAGCGGGCATACAGCCGAGCGGCTTCCGCATAGCTCTCGAGAGGATCCAGAGGATGATAGAAGATCTGGGTCCGCAAGAACTTGCCGAGTCGGGAGAAGCTGATGTCCGAGTCGGTCCCTTGGAGAAGCTCCTGGTAGATGACGCTGGTGATCCCGAAAGGCTGCTTTTGATCAAGGATGTTCTTGAACTTGGTGGCAGCTTGCGTCGACCTCTCGCGCAGGTAGTCGATCCAGACCGAGGTGTCGACCAGGAACAAGCCTACGTCTCCTCGTTCCGCAGCTTCTTGTGGTCATAGTCTGGCCGGATGCCGACCGTCCCGGGAAGCTCGCGGACATCCAGGCGCCTGCGACTGGCAATGAGCTCCCGCAACGCCAGGTGGACCAGTTCCTTCTTCGTGCTCACACCTGTCGAGCGGAGGGCCTCCTCAACCAGAGCGTCATCCAGATCGATGTTCGTCCGCATGTCATACACCTCCAATGTGTATGTTATGCCATCCGCGGCCCGCGGCGATAGCTTCGCCTCTCCGAGCCGTTGACTTCCCCCTTCCGGTTCCTCAGCAAAGTTCTTAGGTGATCGACCCTGCCACCGGTGCCGCCATTCCCCGAGACAAGGAGGTTCGCAAGGAACTCCTTCGCGAACGGGCCGCCCGGAGAGAGGCGGAGGCCCGTGCCGCAGCTTTCGAAGCAGAGCTCGCCCGCCTGCGGGCCCGGCTGCCTTGACTCTACACCCGGCGGTGTAGAGTTCTCCTCATGCCCCACGTCCTCGCCCTCGACCAGGGGACCACCAGCTCCCGCGCCATCGTCTTCGACGACTCCGGCTCCATCGTCTCCCTGGCCCAGCGGGAGTTTCAACAGATCTTCCCCCAGTCGGGCTGGGTGGAGCACGATCCCCAGGAGATCTGGGATTCCCAGCTCGCGGTCGCCAAGGCCGCCCTCGCGGGTGCGGGCCTTTCGGCCGGAGACGTGGCGGCCCTCGGCATCACCAACCAGCGGGAGACGACCCTCGTCTGGGACAGGTTGACCGGCCTCCCCGTGAGCAACGCCATCGTCTGGCAGGACCGCCGCACGGCCGGGGCGTGCGACCGGCTGAAGAGCCAGGGGCTGGAACCGCTCTTCCGGGAGAGGACCGGCCTCGTCATCGATCCGTACTTCTCCGGCACCAAGCTCGCCTGGATCCTGGAGAACGTCCCCGGCGCCCGCGAAGGAGCCACGGAGGGCCGGCTCGCCTTCGGCACCGTGGACTCCTGGCTGATCTGGAAGCTCACCGGCGGCAGACTCCACGCGACGGACGTCACCAACGCCTCTCGGACGCTCCTCTATGACATCGTCCAAGAGGACTGGGACGACGAGCTGCTCGCCGCGTTGGGGCTCCCCCGGACGATGCTCCCGGAGGTCCGACCGTCCAGCGAGGTCTACGCCGAGACGCTCCCCGACCTCTTCGGCGGGCCCATCCCCATCGCCGGGGTCGCCGGAGACCAGCAGGCGGCCCTCTTCGGGCAGGCGTGCCTCAAGCCCGGCATGGCCAAGAGCACCTACGGCACCGGCTGCTTCCTGCTGCTCAACACCGGGGACCGGCCGATCCGCTCGCACCACGAGCTCCTGACCACGCCCGCCTGGAAGATCGGGAACGCCACCGGGTACGCCCTCGAAGGGAGCGTCTTCGTGGGGGGAGCGGTCGTCCAGTGGCTGCGGGACGGGCTCGGGCTCATCCGCTCCTCCGCCGAGATCGAGGCGCTCGCGGCGAGCGTGCCGGATGCCGGCGGGGTCGTCCTCGTCCCCGCCTTCACCGGCCTGGGTGCGCCCCACTGGGACCCGTACGCCCGGGGCACCCTGGTGGGGATCACCCGCGGGACCACGGCCGCCCACCTGGCCCGGGCCGCTCTCGAAGCGATCGCGTTCCAGGTGGCGGACGTGCTCGGCGCCATGGAGGCGGACTCCGGCGTCCCGCTCGCCGAGCTGCGGGTGGACGGCGGCGCCGCGGCGAACGACCTCCTGATGCAGTTCCAGGCCGACGTCACGGGCGTGCCGGTGGTGCGCTCCCGGGTCCAGGAGACGACCGCCCTGGGCGCGGCCTATCTCGCCGGCCTGGCCACCGGGATCTGGAACGGGACGGACGAGATCACCGCCCGCTGGCAGGCCGAGCGAACTTTCGAGCCGTCCCTGGACCGGGCGCGAGCCGAAGAGCTCAAGGCGCGCTGGAGCCGGGCGGTCGAGCGGGCCAAGGCCTGGGAGGCATGAACCGGGAGGAGATGCTCTCCCGGCTGTTCGACCCGGCTGAGCCGCCGTGGGACGTGCTCGTCGTCGGCGGCGGGGCCACCGGGCTCGGCACGGCCGTGGAGGCGGCGTCCCGGGGGTACCGGACCGCGCTCCTCGAAGGAGCCGACTTCGCCAAGGGGACCTCCAGCCGCAGCACCAAGCTGGTCCACGGCGGAGTGCGCTACCTCCAGCAGGGCAACATCTCCTTGGTCCTGGAGGCCCTGCACGAGCGCGGGCTCCTGCTCCGCAACGCCCCCCACCTGGTGCGCAACCTTTCCTTCGTCGTTCCCAACTACGACTGGTGGGAGGGCCCGTTCTACGGCGTTGGGCTCAAGATCTACGACCGGCTCGCGGGCAAGATGGGCCTTGGACCCTCGCGCTTCCTCTCCCGCGAGGAGACCCTCGACCGCATCCCCACGCTGGAACCGGAACGGCTCCGCGGCGGCGTGATCTACGAAGACGCCCAGTTCGACGACGCCCGCCTGGCCGTCACCCTCGCCCGCACCGTCGAGGATCTCGGGGGCGTGGCCGTGAACCACCTGACGGTCGTGGACCTGCTCAAAAGCGGCGGGCTCGTCCGCGGCGTCCTCGCCCGGGACGGGGAGACCAGCGAGGAGCGGGAGGTCCGGGCGAAGGTGGTGATCAACGCCACCGGCGTGTTCGCGGACGGTCTGCGCCGGATCGACGAGCCGGACGCCGAGGCAATCCTCTCCCCCAGCCAGGGAATCCACCTGGTGCTGGACCGCCGGTTCCACCCGGGCGAGAGCGCCATCCTCGTCCCGCGGACGGACGACGGACGCGTCCTCTTCGCCGTCCCCTGGCTCGACCGGGTCGTGGTGGGCACCACGGATACGCCCGTGGCCGAGCCCTCCCTGGAGCCCCGTCCCCTGCCGCAGGAGGTCGAATTCCTCCTCACCCACGCGGCCCGCTACCTCACCCGGGACCCGGCTCCCGGAGACGTCCTCTCCTGCTTCGCCGGCCTGCGCCCCCTGGTGCGCGCCTCGAAGGCCGCGAAGACCGCCGCGCTCTCGCGCGACCACGCGATCCTCGTCTCCCCCTCCGGCCTGGTCACCATCACCGGCGGCAAATGGACTACCTACCGCAGGATGGGCGAGGACGTGGTCAGCCAGGCCGCCCTCGTCGCCGGCCTCGACGAGCGCCCGTCGCGTTCTGCCGATCTCCACCTCCACGGCTGGGTCGAATCCCCGAACCCCCGCCACCCCTGGGTCGAGCACGGCGCGGACGCCCCCGCCCTCGCCCGCCTCGCCGCCGAGGCCCCAGGCTGGGACGAGCCCCTCCACGTCAACCTCCCCTACCGGATTTGCGAGGTTGTCTGGGCCGCCCGCCACGAGATGGGCCGCACCGTGGAGGACGTCCTCGCCCGCCGCACCCGCGCCCTTCTCCTGGACGCCCGCGCCAGCGCCGAGATCGCCCCTCGCGTGGCCGAGATCCTCGCCGCAGAGCTGGGACGGGACGAGGCCTGGCAGCACCGGCAGGTGGAGGAGTATCGCGAGTTGGCGAAGGGATACGTGCTCACCCCCTCTTGAATGGAGGGGAAGGGCTGCTTCTGCAATGTAGAGGGGTACCCGCGTAACGTGCAGCCGCCGCTCTGCAACGTGCAACTGCACCTCCGCAACGTGGAGCCGCACCCGCGCAACGTGCAGCGACACCGATACAGCCCGCAATCGCACGGGTGCAACGTGCGGTAGCTCCGGATGAACGCGCAGCCGCGCCAGCGACAGCTTGCAGAGGTACGTGTGCACCGTGCAGACGCACCATCGCAACCTTCAGCGGCACCGGCGCAGCGTGCGGCGGCAGCAGTTGCACGTGGCGCGGTGGCGCGTGCGGGGTCCCATGGATTCGTCGACCTACGCCGGTGAGCTGTTCACGGCATCGGAGGAATGACACCGATCACTTCCGCGGCGCCGACGAGGCGGCGGACCGTCGATGGCGGCCGCCGTTGATCGGTGGTCGGCGGATGACGTTGGTGCCGCAATGGATCTCGCCGAACCGGACATGGTAATACCAGGAGTCGATCCAGTGCACCTTGAGGCCCAGCGACTCCACGAGGACTTGCGTATAGGCCTCGAACAGATCGACCGTGCCTTCGGGGATGGTCAGGCAGTGCCAGCCGGGCCGCAGTTTACGGTCCTTGAAATGATCTTTGTTGGCGTCGAGGATCTTCTTCTGCAGGTTAACCAGGTTGGGTGTGAAGGCGACTGTCCTGGCAAGGCGTTGTCCTTCGGCCCAGCTCTTCAGGGTGGGAACGGTATCGAAGAGGACGGGCAACCGCAACACGGGAACGTTAGGAAACTCCTCTTTTAGTTGGCGGTCGAGTTTTTCCAAGAACTCCTTCTCGACGAAGTCATTGACGCTACTTTGTCGGTCCCGCTCGCAATAGAGCAGCTCGTAGATGCTGATGCCCGCAGGGTAGAGGCGGTCCTTTTCTGGACCGGGCCAGTAGTCAATGGTGCGACTGCGGCCGGGGACTTGCGCCGCCTCGATAGCATCCTGCTCGGCCAGCCTTCGATAGATCAAGGGCGGCTCGAGCGCTTGGAGGTCTTCAGGCTGATGGCGATGAAGCCACAGCTTGCCGCGCAGCAAGTGGCTCACAGGCGCAGACCCTTTATTGGTACGACGGGTCCATGAAGAGCTCGAGGGAAAATAGTCGTTCTCGTCCTCATCATTCGGAAGACCCGCCCGGTGCCGGGCACGGATCGCTGCAATCAATTTGAGAGCCGTGCCCGACGAGGCCTCCTTCTCGGTCTCGCGCTCCACCTCGATGATCTCGATCTCTTCGCGGACGTTGAGGCGGCGGTGCTCGCGTTCGCGGGTCTCGCCCTGCAGCACGTTCTCGACGTGGGCGAACTCCCCCAACTCGTGGGCCTTAAGCTTCTGGCGCACCAGCAGCAGGTCGCCGATCCCGGCCTGGAACCGGGAGGGCTTGGGCGGCGGCGCGGCTGCCCCGGTAGCGCGGAGTGCCAGAGATTCCCGGAGCTTTTCCAGGTCCACGTGCACGCCGCCGAGCACGAGGAGCTGACCCGTCAGACCCGCTCCGGATAGAGCGGAACCTTCTTGTTCTTGGCCTCCTCCTTCTTTTTGAGATTCGCGGGACGTACGCTCAGAAATCGAAAGACTCCTTCCTCAGCCATGGCATCCGTCTCCTTCTCGGTCACTGACAGGGTCGCCTGCTTGTTCCTTCACCTTCCGACTGCCGCGTGACGGCTGGCTATCTCACCTTCGGATTCGCCGGTCGGTGATCCAGACCTGTGGGTTCTATCCGCAGGAGACCCGGCTCGAGTGCGTCATCGATATCAAGCAACCAGGCGGGTACGGCGGACCCATCGGCTCCTTCGGCTCGTTTGAGTTCGTTCAATTCTGCGTCGACGGGGACAACGACGGGCAGTTCAGCGCGGGTGAGTCGGTCGGGTTGGGAATCGTGCACGTGCACGACGAAACGCTCGAAGCGGCCCCACCCTGGCAGTATGCGATCTACCGCGACATCGATCCGCCGGGAGGTCTGCGCACCAGCAACAGCGGCTCCACCACGACGACCATCACCAACGGTACGACGCGCAGGGCTCGGGCAATCCTCTCCTGGGTGGTCGCACCGACGGACTGCAACTTCTCGCCCGTGTGGGGCAACAGAGTCGATTTCCGAATCCGGCTGGACCCGATCCGCTGAGACCCCGGAAGCTCACCAGACAACCGACCCTACAA
>DASQEB010000201.1:0-4737 GCA_035633875.1 Thermoanaerobaculia bacterium | reverse complement strand
GGCTCCGCTTTCATCCTGGTGATTTCGGGGCCTCTTGCAGTTCTCCCCGGTGCAGCATGGCGAAAGCCTCGGTCTCCTCCAGACGGCGGAAGTAGGCGGCGCGAACCGCTCCGCCGGCCTCCCGGAGGTAGTCGGCCTGGCGGTCGAAGCGCACGGTGGTCCGGATGTTCTTCACGATGGCGTAGCGGACGTTCGCGGTGTCGGGGTTGATCAGGATGGTGCATCCGCCGCGCACCCAGAAGTCCGCGACCTTGCCCTCGGCCCGCGGAAACTGGCGCAGGATCTCGAACCCGTTTTCGCCCGTCCGGCTGTAGTAGACGTCCTTGGCGTCCCGCGCGTCCCAGTAGCCGGGCAGGCGCTGGGTGATCTCGACCACCAGCTCGACGATCGACTGCTCGTCCGGCCCGATGCGCCGCGCGGGACGCATCGAATCCACCTTGAGCTCTTCGGCCGGCAGCGTGGGGTCGAGGCCGAGGATGTGGAACGCCTCGGTCATGGAGGAGTCTTGCAGCCGCTCCCGGAGGAGCTTCTCGAGATGCTGCTGGAAGCTCACCATCTGTTTGAAGACGGTGTGACGATCGCACGTGAGATCCCAGTCCGGCATGAGGCGGCGGAACACCCTGGGCCTGGGCAGGAGGCTCGTCAGCAGGCTCTGCTCCTGAGCGTCGGGCGCGTGCCAGCGCAGGCTGTCTTCGGACAGGGTCCGGACGTCATCCGGGTAGATCCCGCGGCGGCGGAAGGCCTCGATCATGGCGATCCGGTAGCCGCGGTCGTCGTCACGGACCAGATCGTGATCGGCGGTGATCAGGGCGCGCAGGTACTCGCCGAACGTGAGGTCGATCGGCGGGCAGTAATCCAGGGCGCGGATACACATATTGAGCATGTGCCGGGAGGTCTTGGCCGCCTCGTCCGCCAGGCGGTTGACCAGATCGGGATGGAGATGGCCGTCCGGGAGCCGCCCGGTCCCGCCGCTGGCGATGCGGAGCAGATCGGCGATACGGGCGTTGTAGATGGCGAGAAACGCGTCGAACACCGCGGCCACCAGATGGGAGCCGCGGAAGTGGGGCCGCTTCTCCATCATGTACTCGCAAGGCTGCGGGTCGTGCGGCTGCCACTTGCCGTTCTTGTCGATCGTGCCGATCGCGCTGCGCAGGGCGCCGCGCGTCCCGGTGGCACGGCCGAACTGGTACGCCAACTCGCCAAGGACATTCTGGCGGGCCAGGTCCCCCCGGGTCCTCGCGATCTGATGCCGCAGGACATCCGACAACGAGAAATGCTGGAAGAGCGCGACGATGTCCGCGAACGCCTCGTGGAACGCGAGCGAGTCCGGGTTCGTGGGCTCGATGAACCGCCGGTGCAGGCCGTCCAGCAGCGCGTGCGTGGTCTCGTGGACGATCACGTCGTGCGACAGGCAGGTGAACACCGTGCCGCCGGGCATCTGGTGCGCAGGGTCCGACTCCGCGGCTTGGAAATACCCGAAGAGAAGGGCCTTCTTGTGCGGACTGTAATAGGCGTTCGGCTCCTGCAGCGCATGGGGGTGGATCCGCAGCCGGGGCACGTAGAAAGGCTCCCAGAAACCGTCGTTGCGCTCCACGTACTGGGGCGACCAGAGCGCCAGGCGGCCGAGGGCCCGCTCGAAAGCCCGGATGGTGGTCATCGCCACGGCGTAGACCATCTGCTGATGGAACTGCGGATTTCCTTCCGAAGGGGGCAGGCCGTCCTGGGCCAGCAGGTGGGGATCGTTCAGGTCCACGGGAGGGTGGAATCCGTTCGTGGGATCGTCATCGATCACCTCCAGGTACTCGCCGACCGGCCCTTCCCGGAGGATCTCATCCGTCTCCCAGGGCACCTTGAGCGTGACCTGATTGATCACGGCGTTCTCAAGCTGCGTCTCCAGGCTGGGATCGAACGCGTAGACGCGTAGCCGGCGGAAGGCCGGCTGGTGATCGCGGATCTTCTTGCGTTTCGCCATCGTCCACCTTCAGCGCCGATTGGACGGTACGTTGTTGGTTCTGCGGCCTGTAATGTGACTGGAGAAGATGCTATAACGGAGCGGGGCGCAAGAACAATCCCGGGCGGTTTCTCGCGAGGCAGTATATTGGGGGCCGGAGAGGCATTCCGGATGAAAAAACGAGCCCCCCGGAGAGCTCCTCCGGGGAGGTGAGGGCTACCCGATCCCCAACTGCTTCATCCGCTGCTGCAATCCGCGCTTCGAGACTTCCAGCCGGGCGACCATGGCGTCGAGATCGCCGCCGCAGAGGGTGTGGCTCTCCAGGATCTCGGCTCGGGTGAGGTCGCTCGCCTTGCGGATCGAGGGGAACCTCTCCATGAGGACGTAGAGGGAGGGGCGGGAGATGCCGAGCATCTCGGCGGCCTGCTTGACCTCCCAGTGGCTCGTGCGGAGCGCGTCGATGACCTCGGCCTCGGTGACCTCGGAAGGGTTGCGGTAGTCGCCGGCCGGCCGCTTTCTGGGAGGGGCGGGCTCCTGCAAGGTGGGCTCGAGGACAGCGTCCTCCGGGGTCACGGGAGGGGCGGCCTCGCGCAGGAGGCGCTCGACCTGGGGGCCGATCTGCACGACGTCGAAGGAGCGGCTGCTGATCACGATCTGCCGCACGGTGTTGTGGAGCTGGCGGATGTTGCCGGGCCAGTCGTAGCGCGCCAGGCGGGCCACGACGGAGGCAGGCATCCAGGGCTGGTCCTCCTCGCCCGGGGGCTCGAGGCGGTGCTCCTCACCGGCGGCACGGAGCTCCTCCCGGAGGAAGTGGAAGAGGAGACGGCCGAAATCGTCGCGGCGCTCCCGCAGCGGCGGGATCAAGATCTCGTAGCCCGCGAGGCGGTGGAGCAGGGGAGCGCGGAAGCTCCCCTCTTCGATGGCTCGTTCGAGGTCGGTGTCGGTCGCCGCGATCAGACGGACGTCCACCTTCTGGAGCTCCTGGGCGCCGATCCGCTGGACCTCGCCGGTCTCCAGGGCGCGCAGCAGCATCACCTGGACCTCGAGCGGCGCCTCGCCGATCTCGTCGAGGAACAGGGTGCCGCCGTGGGCACGCTGGAAGAAGCCGGCGTGGTCGCGCGTCGAGCCGGTGAAGGAGCCCTTGACGGCGCCGAACAGCTCGGAGGCGGCGAGGGAGGCCGGGATGGCTGCCATGTTGACGCTGAGGCAAGGGCCGCTGCGCCGCCGGCTGGCCCGGTGGATGGCCTGGGCCACGAGCTCCTTGCCCGTCCCTGTCTCGCCCCGCAGCAGCACGGGCACGTCGAGGTCCGCCACCCGCCGCATTTCGTGGCGGACGCGGAGGATGGCCTCGCTGTCTCCCACGAGGCCGTAGCGTTCGGGGGTCTGGAAGGCCTGCACCGGCACGAGGTGGAACAGGAGCACGATCCGGCCGGCCAGCTCGAGGACGACGCCGCGTTCGAGGTCGCGGGGGGAGAAGACCCGGGCGTCCATCACCGGCATGCCGTCGGCTACGACCCGGGTGCGGCTCTCGCCGATGCTCAGGCGGACCGCGCCGGTCTCGTTCGCGGTGGCGAGCCGGAGCGGAGAGCGGCTCACATGACGGTCTTCCAGGGGATGAAACAGGTTTTCACCGGGATGGGCGAACTCGGGCTCGGTGCGGGAGAGATAGACGGTCCGTCCGGCCGGGAGCCCGCCGAGGAGGACGCGCTCGCCGACCCGCCGGGTTTCGGGGTGGAAGAGGAGCGTCAGGCCGGGAACGCGGGCGCGGGAGCGCTTCCTCCGTTCTCCTCCCTGGTGCTCTCCGTCCCAGATGGGCACTTGAGCCGTCAGCTCGCGCGTTTCCTCGGGCATCGATGAGTCAGTGTAGCGACGCCGGGGGGAGTGCGCAAGAAACGGGGAAAAGCTCCCCGGTGCGGGGAGCTTCCTGGAAGCGCCGGCGTCCCGCCGGCTAATAGATCCCTCGAGGGGCGGCCCTCTGGGGCGCCCTGCTGGCTTCGACCTTTCCCCCCATCCAGGGCGGCCACAGAGGGCCGCCCCTACGAAATTACCCGCTAGTTGAGGGGGCAGCCGAGGTTGTTGTCGCGGTCGAGTCCCGAGGCCACGGAGAGCATGGTGTCCCTGCTGCCGCTCGCCAGGGCCGCGTTGACCTCGGCGATCACGCTGGCTGGCTGCCGCGGGTAGTCGACGTTCGGGTGGGAGGCGTCGAGCAGGGCCGCCACCGCCGCCCGCAGGAGGTTTCTCGCCGCGCCCTCGGTGCCGGAGCCACCGTTGAAGCCAAGGGCGTCGATCAGGCCCGCGGAACCGAGCGAAGGGGAGGCGGACGCGGCGCTGAAGACGCTGTCCACCCTCTGCCCGGTCTGATAGCCGGTGGCAGGCCAGGAGGCGGGATGGTTCTTCCAGTAGCCCGGGGTGCAGCCCTGGGTTCCGGTCTGCGGCGGCCGCGGCTGACCGTAGTAGTGGCTTGGGTCAGAGTCGCTGACGTTGGACCCGTTGGGCGGGGTGCCGACCACGGTTCCGAGGTTGCGGTACTGGCCCAGGGTGGCTATGCCGTTGCCGGTGCAGGTCATGGACTCGGTCGGCTGGAGGCTGGTCTTCGGACAGCTCACGGCCACGCCGCGGTCGTCGGTGACCTGGACATTGGAGAGGGCGACCTCGCCGGTGTTGGTGACGATATAGGTCCACTGGACCGGGTCGCCGACGAGGATCGTAGGCCCGGGGGCCACGTCGGCGTCCTGGCCGTTGGTGTGCTTCTCGATGTCGATCGAGGCCGCCGGCGGATCGCTCTC
>DASQEB010000200.1:0-3870 GCA_035633875.1 Thermoanaerobaculia bacterium | reverse complement strand
GTCCCGCAGTTGTTGGTCGTGATGTTGATGTCATTGTTCGCCGATACGATGCTCGACCCGGGCACCGTGACGTCCGGCTTGAAGCGGCCGTCCAGGGTGGGGCCGCAACTGCTGAACGAGGCCATGGAGTTGGCGCTCGTGCTTCGCAGGGTGGCGCCCACGGAGACGCCGCTCTTGGCCGTGGAGGGGCTCCCCACCGAGCCCGTGCCCGGCCCCGAGTTGCCGGCGGCGAAGAAGATCAGGAAGTCCTTGTGGTTCCACATGAACTCGTCGACATCCTGGCTGCCGGCCGAGTAGTTGTTCTGCACCGTGGCGTTCTCATTGTCACCCCAGGAGTTGGTGTGCAGGCGCGCACCCTGGTTGTAGGCCTGCTGGAAGATCGGGTTGAGATCGACGACCGGGCAGCCGATGCCCGGCAGGTCACCGCAGTTGTCGGTGCGGAATCCGGCATCCTGGATCACGAGCTTGGCGCCGGGGGCCATGCCGTCCGCGGTGTTGCGAGGGAAGAGCAGGGTGGCGAAGTTGTCCCCGGCCACGGTGCCGGCCACATGGGTCCCATGATCCTGGGTGTCCCACTCCGTGCTGGCGATGCCGCCGCTGCACTCGGTGGACCAGAGGAAGTCCACGGCGATCACCTTGCGCTGGCTCACGTCCACCACGGTGCCGCCGTTGCAGGCGTTGGTCGGCGGCAGCCCGCGCGCCGTGTCGCGGAACCAGCACATGTCGGGATCGATGCCCGTGTCGAGCACCGCGACCGTCTGCCCTTCGCCGAAGATGCCCTGATTGAAGATCGGCGTGGTCTGCCCGCCCGAGAGGCCTGACTGGCCCACCCAGACGGTGGTGTCGTTGCGCAGCGTCCGTCGCCCCTCGAGCTCGATCCAGAACACCTCGCGCAGGGCGGCGAGCCGCCCGCGAAAGGCGGCGATCTCCGAGGGAGTCAGCAGCAGCCGGACGCGGGAGAAGAGCCCGCCCTGCTGCGCGCCCACGATCCCCTCCACCCCCAGGTCCCGCATCGTCCGGACGACCTCGTTCAGATCGGCGTCGGGGAAGATATGGATCATGACCGGCCGGAAGTCCCCTGCCTTGGCTTCGCGATCGGAATCCCCGGCCGCGACCGCTGCGACCTCACGCGGAATCTTGTACCGCGGATGATAGGGGCCGGTCCAGACCGCACCGGCCGAGGCGAGGCTGGATTTTGCCCGGATCCCGGCAGGCACCTTCACGAGGTAGGCGTAGTGAGGCAGATACGTGTAGATCCGCGCGCCCGCAGCCTCCAGGGCCTTCACCTGCCCGGCCGTGACCGGTCTCGGGAATTTGACCAGCAGGATCTCGTCCTCGGCCGCCTCCTGGGCTCGCAGAGCCTCCGGGACCTCGGGCTCCGGACGGCTCGTGTCGATGACCTGCGAGTTGAGCGAGATGATCACTTCCGCCCGCGCGTCCAGGTCCTGCGCGGCGAGGGGGGAGACGGCGGACAGCAAGAGAAGCGAGAGAAGAGACGTGCTCCACGACTTCTTCGATCCAGGCATCGCATCCTCCAGTGGGAAAAGGGTCCCTGAAGAAAAGGGTGCTTGCCTGTCTCGGAGGTGAGCCCAGGGAGAGGGCCGGGGTGAAAACCCGGGAGGGCCTGCCCCCCGCCCGGGTCTTTCGGAAGGAGGAGAGCAGGCCCTAGTTGCAGCCGCTATAGATCGAACTGTACCCGGCCTTGTCGTCGTTCGCGAGCGAGGAGACCGAGAAGTCACAGGCAGCGACCGACGGGAACATCGTGGCACCGCTGACGTTGGAGTGGCCGAGACCCACGGCGTGGCCGAACTCGTGGGTGGAGACGCCCGCGAGGTCGAAACCGTTGGTGCAGGTCGAGGAGGTCTGCCAATTGAACTGATTGTTGAAGCGGACATCCACCTCCACGAAGCGGAAGATGGCGACGCCGTTGCAGATCTGCGATTGCGAGGTATCGGTCGAGATGTAGTTGGTCACGCCCAGGGTCGTGCCGCCCAGCCTGCCCCAGGAGATGACGTTCTGGCCGTCCCGCTTGGCGCCGGACAAGTTGGTGGTCCCGCCGCTGCTGGCGATGGCCCAGGGGGTGATGCCGGAAAGGATCTGGCTGCTCTGCTGGCTGGGGGTCAGGCAGCAGCCCGGGCCGTTGGCATTGTTGAGAAAGAACCTGGCATCCGAGCTGGTGAACCACTTCCTGCCGTTCAGCGAGAATCCGAAGGCGGAGGAGGCGAGGAAAAGGATCGCGACGTACAGAGCGGCTTTCTTCATGAGATTCTCCTTGTGCATGGGTGGGATCCGAGGAATCGGTTTCAAGCTTCGGCTCAGAACGAAAGCCGCCCGCGCTCCTGCTGGCGGACGATCTCACGCATCCGGTCCAGAGGCAGACGGGTCGAGGGACTCTCCGTGAGGCCCACCACGTTCAGGTCGTCCAGCTTGCGCATCACCCACGGGGTGCCGGCGTCGTCGCGGACCACGTTCCACTTGCCGAAGGAGAGCCCCAGGGTGTGGAACTCGCCGTCGATGTCCTCCAGTTGCACGAGGACCTTCTCCCCGAGGCTGTACCGCGCCTCGCCCACCGTCTCCACGGTCGTCCCGTCCAGGCTCCCGCCCCAGGCGTGGAAGGTGAAGATCTCGCCGGGCCGGGCCCAGCCCTTGAGCGGCTCCTCGACCAGCAAGCTGACCTCGGTGACGATCTCGCCTTCAGCGTTGTAGACCGCCTTGGTGTTGAGGACGTGCCCCACCAGGACCAGATCGCTCATGGCGACCGACTGCCGGACCGGGACGTACATCACCGTGGTGGCCGAGGCGGTCGCGGCACAGAGCGCCGCCACCAACAGGACGAGGACGAAAACCTTTTTCATGATGTCTCCTTTCCTTTGCAAGGACCTGCAATGAACGACACCCGACCGGGCCAGGGGGGCTCCGCGCCGGTACGGGACAACCGGTCTGGCAAGGGAGGCCGAGAGGGCCTTCTGATGATGTGAGTGCGTCCAGACGCCCGAAGCGAGTCACCGGGCAGGCGCCTCCGTCTCCGGCGGCGTCAAGGGAGTCCCGGTATGATGCCCTCGTGTTCCGCGTCAGCCCCCACGGCCCTCTGACCCGCCTCCGCATGGCGAAGACCCTTTTCGGGCGGCCCCTCCACGAGGTTTCGGCCTACGCCTTCGCGGACCTGCTCATCGACACCGGACCGCCGCCCACGGCCGCGCGGCTCCTGGAGTGGTGCCGCGGGCAGGCGGTCCGCCGGGTCGTCCTCACCCACCACCATGAGGACCACATCGGTGGCGCCGCGGCGCTCCAAGGTGAGCTGGGCCTCCCCGTGCTGGCCCCGGCGCTGGCCGTCCCCATCCTGGCCGAGGGACTGCGGATGCCCCTTTACCGGCGGGCCGTGTGGGGCACGCCCCGGCGGTTCCGTGCCGAGCCCCTTGGTTCGGCCGTCGAAGGAGAGGGATACCATCTTCAAGTCGTCCCTACACCGGGGCACGCCTTCACCCACGTCTGCCTCTTCGAGGAGGGCCGGCGCTGGCTTTTCTCCGGGGACCTCTACGTCCACGAGCGGGTGAAGTACCTGCGGCGCATCGAGGACGTCTGGGAGCACATGGACTCCCTCCGGCGCGTGCTCGCCCTGGAGCCGGAGCTGCTCCTCTGCGACCACGCGGGCATCCTGGAGCACGCCCAGGTACGACTCGCCCGGAAGATTCAATGGTGGGAAGATCTGGCGGGCCAGGCCCGGGAGCTGCGCGGCCGGGGGCTCTCCGTCGCCGAGGCCTCCCGCCGTCTCCTCGGCCGGGACGGGCTCCTCTCCTATGCCAGCCTCGGCGACTTCTCGCACGAAAACCTGATCCGGGCGCTGGTCGCGGGGCCGGGGCCGCACCCCCC
>DASQEB010000199.1:0-20970 GCA_035633875.1 Thermoanaerobaculia bacterium | reverse complement strand
AAACCGGTGACCGCCTTCTGGAGGAGTGGATGCTTCCTTGTCGAGAAGGCCGGCTCGGTATCGTTCCCCCTCTCCCGGTCGGGGGGAGGGCGATGGGAGAGGGGGACAGGGGGTGAGGTCACGGGATAGAATCGCCCCGCCAACGGCGCGTCCAGGCCCGCGACGGCCTGATTCCCCCTCGAGAGGAGAGTTGCTTGAACGTCGAGAATCGGAAGATCCTTGTGCTGGGAGGGTACGGTCTGGTCGGCATGGCCGTCTGCCGGGAGTTGCTCGTGCGCCGTCCGCGCGAGATCCAGATCCACAGCCTTCGCCTCGAGGAATCCCTGAAGGCCGCCGAGGAGCTCCGGCCCGAGGCGGGCGACACCGTGCTCTCGACGTCCGAGGGGAACATCTTCGGCCTGGTGAACGAGGTCTCCATCCGCGACCGGATCCGGGCGGAGATCCGCCGGCTGGCCGAGGACGACCTCCGCTCGTTCGTCCTCTACGGCGTCCTGGAGAGGTCCCGGCCGGACGTCGTCGTCGACTGCGTCAACACGGCGACAGGCATCGCCTACGGCGACATCTTCCGCTCGAGCGAAGACCTCCTGGACGAGCTCGACGCCGGAGCGATGAGCGAGAAGACGGCCGAGAAGCTCCTCGACGCTCTCTATATGCCGCGTCTCATCCGCCACATCCAGGTCATGTACCGAGGAATGATGGACGCCGGCGCCCGGGTCTACGTCAAGGTAGGTACCACGGGCACGGGCGGCATGGGGCTCAACATCCCCTACACCCACTCGGAGGAGCGCCCGAGCCGCGTGCTGCTGTCGAAGAGCGCTCTCGCCGGCGCCCAGTCCATGCTCCTCTTTCTCATGGCGCGCACGCCCGGCGCGCCGATCACCAAGGAAATCAAACCGGCGGCGGTCATCGGCTGGAAGCGGATGGGCTACGGCCCGATCCGCCGGGGTGGCCGCAACCTCAAGCGCATGGAAGCCCGGCCCATGCCCCTGGGCGGGACCTTCTCCTCCGTGGACCCCTCCGCCGCCCGGGAGCTCGACGAGCTCTACGAGAACGTGTTCATCGACACCGGCGAGAACGGCGTGTTCAGCCTGGAGGAATTCTCCCTCGTCACCAGTCACGAGCAGATGGAGTTCGTCACCCCCGAGGAGATCGCCCGCTATCTGGTCCTCGAGATCGAGGGGGGCAACACCGGCCGGGACATCGTGAGCGCCCTGGACGGCGCCGTCCTCGGCCCCACCTACCGCGCGGGGATCCTTCGCCACTGGGCGCTCGAGCGGCTGAACGAGATGGAGAAGGAGCACGACGTCCGCAGCGTGGCCTTCGAGATGCTGGGCCCGCCGCGCAACTCCAAGCTCCTCTTCGAGGCCCACCTCCTGCGCCTCGCCTTCACGAAGATGGAGAACGTCCGGACGTCCACTCCCGAACAGGTCTGCGTGGTCCTGGACCGGCTCGTCCGGGAACGGCCCGAGGTGGCCAACGAGATCGTCTCCGTGGGCGTGCCGATCCTGCTCGACTCGGGCGAGGTCCTCCGCGGCACGCGGATCATCGTCCCCGGGGATGCCGAGGACGAGATGGTCACCCCCAAGAAGCTCGAAGCCTGGGTGCGGGACGGGTGGGTGGACCTCCGCCTCGCCAACTGCGCCCGGTGGGTCGAGCGCTTTCGCAGGATCAACGAGGAGACGGAAGCCCTCCCCGAGGGCGACTCCTCCAGCCGCTACCTCCGCAACCGCCGCTTCTGGCACAAGGTGGACGTCATCCAGCCGGGCAAGGTGGTGGGCTGGATCCTCTCCAACGAGGAGGGGGGTTGGAGGATGAAGCGGTAACCAGGCCGGCTCCGCGCCCGGAATTGCGTCCGTGGATGAGGATCGCGAGGCAAAGTCTGCGGACAGCAAGGCGTGTCCCGGGATGGCGTTCCGCGGCCGGAGATTGCGCGACAAAGTCCGCGGACAACGAGCCGCAGTCCCGGGACCGCGTCCCGTGGCCGGAGAACCCGAGGCAATGTCTGCGGATCGCGAGCCGTGTCCCGGGATGGCGTCCTGTGACGGGAGACGGCGAGACACAGTCCGCGGAGGGTGAGGCGCAGTTCGGGGACCGCATCCCGGGGACGGAGACCGCAAGGCAATGTCCGCGGACAGCGAGCCGTGTCCCGGGATGGCGTCCCGTGGTCGGAGACTGCGAGGCAAAGTCCCCGGACAGCGAGCCGCAGTCCCGGGACCGCATCCCGTGGATAAAGACCGCGAGGCAATGTCTGCGGACAGCGAGTCGTGTCCCGGGATGGCATCCCGTGGCCGGAGACTGCCAGACAAAGTCCACGGACAACGAGCTACGTCCCGGGACCGCGTCCCGTGGTCGAAAAGCGCGGGTGAACGGGCGCCTCAGCCGTTCAGCCGCACTTCCAATTCACGGCAGAGCTTGTCGAAGGAGGGGGATTTCGACCTGCACAGGGAGAGGTCCATCGCCTTGGTCATGCTCGGCTGGTCGACGGTCTCGCTGTACTTGATTCCCCGAATCCGCTTCTTGATCCAAGCCTTGCCGAGGCGGGCGGCTTCCGGAGATTCCGGCAGCTTGGTATCCCCTGAGAGATCTAAGTGATCACCGAGGGAGGGAGCGGCGGCAACGAACCAAGTCTCATATTGGACGTTGGCCAGTACGCAGGAAATGTCCACGTCTCCGCGATGCTCGCGCGCTCGCCGGAGCAGATCGGGCCCTAGAACGCAGGGTGCATCGTTCTCTGCATCGATGAGAATGAGGATCATCGAGGGATCGTCCGAGGTCGCCTCTCTGAGCTTGGCAGCTGCCAGATTGACCACCCGTCCCAACTCCTCGGACTGCACGACTTTGTAGCGATTTACACGAATCGGCTTCAGGACCTCGACGTATTCACCATCCAGGAGCTCGGTCCAGATCCGCTGGAGAAGAGTTCTAATAGAGCCATCCTCGCCGTGGCCTTCAATGATCGGCAGGACGCAGAGCCTGCTCAACGCTCATCCTCTTCGAAGGCTGGCTCCACTTGCTCCTGTCTTCTCAGTTCATTCCGATCCGGCTCTAACTGATCGAGACGAAGCAGCTCCCCTGGCGTATAGAGGTGGTTACGGATCGCCTCCCGGCTGGCTTCGTCGATCGGCGCAATGAGTGTTTTTCCTTGATCCGAAACGACAGCCAGCAAGGAATCTGTTTCCAGGCTCACATGATCGAGCAGGTCCGGGCTATGAGTTGTCACAATGACCTGAGTATGAGACGAGGCCTCTCGCAAGGCATCCATCAATGCTCCGGTGGCAGCGGGGTGGAGAGCGGTTTCCGGCTCTTCGATTCCTACAAGGCTCACAGGCTCCTTTCGGCTGCTGCTCTGGTTGACTGCGACCAGCGCGGCCAGCGCACGAAGAGTCCCATCGGACATACTCCATGAATAAAATTCGTGGATCCGACCGCCTTTTGGTTCCTGTCTGAACAGCAGAGTTTCCACCGGCCCGAGAGGAACCCTCTCAATTTCCGCGATCCCAGGAGAGATGGCCGACAAATACTTGGTGATACGGTCCAAGGTGTCGGGCTGTTCTTTGCCAAGCCTGCCGACGATGTTAGCAAGGTTGCTTCCGTCCCTGCGCAGTAGGTCTCCCGTATCGAGAGCTTGGGGCTTTTTCATCGAATCAGGATTTAGATTGTAAAAGGTCATTGATGAAAGCGCCTCATAACAGGGGCGGAACTCCGCAAAACCTGAGACGTTGACAAGATAGAGCCGGTCACCCAAATGGGGAGGAGGGATTATGCCAAGTGACCACTCTACGAGTCCCCCATGTACTCCGTAACCATGTACTCCGTAATAGGCTACAGGGCCCGCAAGAGAGTTCACCTGCAGAGTCTCGCGTTGTACGCGGAGGCCGACCTCATGATCGAATCCGATAACGAATCCGTACTTGGCGCGATGTCCACCCGGAAGCGCGACCTCTAGGTCAATCGAGATGTTCAGATCGTCGAGTCGTGTCGGAACAAGACGCCTCCTGACCTCCTTGAAGCCACCTCTCGACGTGAAGGCATGGTCAAGAGAGGTTTGCAAACTATCAGCAACGAAGTGCAGGGCATCCAAGAAGTTGCTCTTCCCCGAGCCATTGCGGCCGACGAGGACCGTCAGCGCCCTAAGAGAAACGTCAGCCGTCTCTATGCTCTTGTAGTTCCGGATGCTGACCCTTCTGAGGAAGGGTACATGCTCAGGGACACTCGACGCCTCACCAGGAGGTTGGATGGAGTCCATGAACGGAGTATCGCTCACTCCCGCATGATCGCCCCGCACCCCTCCCCCTTCACGTCCACCTTCCACAACCCGTCATACCCCTCGGTCAGCAAGCTTCCCGGCTGGCCGGTGATCCCCAGCCTCGCGAAGCACTCCGGATTCGCACCGAGTTGGATGAGCAGTTCCGGGATCGTGTTCGAGTGCCCCACGATCAGGACGGCACGGTCCTGGGCGTGCTTGGCGCGGAGGGTGGAGAGGAAGGCTGCCATGCGGTCGGGCTTGATCGTGGCGTCGTCGGCGATCAGGGGGATGTTGGCGGCTCGGGCCAGGGGCAGGCCGGTATGGAGGGAGCGGGTGGTGCGGCTGGAGTAGATCGCGGCGATGCCGGCGTCCTTCAGACGGGCGGCAAGGGCCTGGGCGCGGTCGGCGCCGGGTTGGGAGAGGGGCCAGAACGCGTCGAGATCCCGGTCGGCGGGCCAGCCTTCAGCCTATTCGGCGTGGCGGACCCGGTAGACGGTGTCCAGGGCGGCGACCGGCGCCGCGAGCAGGGCGAGCAGAAGGAGGAGCAGGGAGGAAAGGGGGCGGGATCTCCCTTGCCCCCCTCGGGCTCGCCCTCGGGGGTGCGATCTCGCGGCGCGGTCGCTCATCAGGAGCCCATCTTAGTCCATCTGCTTCCTCAGCACGGTCGGGATGTCGTAGTCGTCGACGTTCGACCAGTTGGGGCCGAAGCCGTTCGGGTCGTCGCCCCGGACGTGGGCGATGGCCTTGCGGTAGAACGGCACGTCCGCCGGAGCCCGCTCCGGCTCCTCCCTCTCGATGGGGAGCGAGGCCAGGGTCGGCGGGGAGGCGACGGGCCGGCTGACAGCGATCGGCGGAGCCGGCATCCGCGGCCGGTCGTCGATGCTGCGGTCGAAGCCGGTGGCGATGACCGTGACCTTCATCGCCTCCTCCAGGTTCGGATCGATGACCATGCCGGAGATGATGTTGGCGTCCGGATCCACGGAGTCGGAGATGATGCGCGCCGCCTCGGCGACCTCGTGGAGCGTGAGGTCGTGGCCGCCGGAGATGTTGATGAGGACGCCCTTGGCCCCCTGGATGGAGGTCTCCTCCAGAAGCGGCGAGGAGATGGCCCGCTGCGCGGCCTCCAGGGCGCGGTGCTCGCCCTTGGCCAGGCCGGTGCCCATCAACGCCATGCCCATGCCGGTCATGATCGTCCGCACGTCGGCAAAGTCCACGTTGACCTCGCCCGGGATGGTGATCAGATCGCTGATGCCCTGGACGGCCTGGCGCAGCACGTCGTCGGCGATACGGAAGGCCTCGAAAAGGGGCGTGCCGCGCTCGACGAAGTTGAGCAGGCGCTCGTTCGGGATGGTGATCAGGGTGTCGACCGCGGTGCGCAGCTCCTCGACGCCGCGCTCGGCGTACTGCATGCGGCGCCGGCCCTCGAAGCCGAAGGGCTTGGTGACCACGGCCACGGTCAGGGCCCCGATCTCGGCCGCGAGCGAGGCGATGATCGGCACGGCGCCCGTGCCGGTGCCGCCGCCGAGACCCGCGGTGAGGAAGACCATGTCGGCCCCCTCGAGCGTCTCGAGGATCTTCTCGGTGTCCTCCAGGGCGGCCTTGCGGCCGACGTCGGGATCGGCGCCGGCGCCCAGTCCCTTGGTGAGCTGGCGGCCGATCTGGAGCTTGACCGGCGCGCGGCACTTGTTGAGGGCCTGGAGGTCGGTGTTGGCCACGATGAACTCGATGCCCCGGAGCTGTGCGTCGATCATCCGGTTGACGGCGTTGCCCCCGCCGCCGCCGCAACCGATGACCTTGATCCGGGCGGGCACCGAGTCCGCCTCGTGGACACGGATCGGCTTGTCCTTGCCGGCCTCCGGCGCGTCCTGGTCGTCGAAAAGAATCATGTTGCACCCCCTTTGGGTTTGAAGCCGTCTCAAAACTCTAGAGCAGGTCGGAGAACATTCCGCGCAGGCTGCCCACCATCCCGCGCACGCTGAAACCCGCCTTCTTCTGGACCTTGCCCTGGCTGTCTTCGGCCGTGCGGGCATAGAGCAGCAGTCCCGAAGCGGTGGCCCAGCCGGGGCTGCTGATGACGTCCACGAGCCCGCCGAGCCCCTGTGGAAGGCCGTAGCGGACGCCCGCGTCGAAGATCTGCTCGGCCATCTCCAGGAGCCCGTCGAGCTGCGCGCCGCCGCCGGTCAGGACGATGCCGCCGCGCAGCCCCTCGTCCGACGCGTGCTTGCGGAAGTCGTCGCGCACGAGGCCGAACAGCTCCTCGGCCCGAGGCTGGAGGATCTCGCACAGCTCCCGCTTGGGGACGATGCGCGAGGAGCCGCCGGCCACGGTGGGCACGGCGATGCCGTCCTCGTCCGTCACCATGCTCGGCAGGCAGCAGCCCTGCTTGATCTTGATGCGCTCGGCCTCGGCGAACGGAGTCCGCAGCACCATCGCCAGGTCGTTGGTGAAGTGGCCGGCGCCGATGGGCGCCACGGCGCTGTACTGGATCTCCCCCTCGGAGAAGAGGGCGTACTCGGTGGTGCCGGCACCGACGTCGATCAGCAGCACCCCGAGCTCGCGTTCGTCCGGCGTGAGCACGGCCTCGGCCGTGGCCAGGGGCTCGAAAACCATCTGGGCGACCTCGATGCCGGCCCGGTTGACGCAGGTGAGGAGCGTGCGCGAGCGGGTTACGTTGCCGGTCACCAGGTGGACCATCACTTCGAGCCGCGTGCCGAGCATCCCCAAGGGCTCGTCGATCCCCCCCTGCTCGTCGACGATGAACTCCTGGGGAATGGCGTGGAGGATCTCCCGGTCGGACGGCAGGGCCGCGGACTGGGCCGCCTCGAGGACGCGCTGGATGTCCTGGCGGGTGATCTCCCGGTCCTTGCGTGCCACGGAGACCATGCCGCGGGAGTTGACGCTCCGGATGTCGGCCCCGGCGACGCCGACGTAGGCGCGGGAGATCTCCACCCCGGCCATGACCTCGGCTTCCTCACTCGCGGCCTTGAGCGCCTCCACGGTGGCCTCGACGTTGACGATGTTGCCCCGGCGGGTGCCGCGGTTGGGGGCCAGGCCCTTGCCGACCACTTCGATCCCCCCCTTGTCGTCGCGCTGGCCGATGAGCACCCCCACCTTGGAGGACCCGATGTCGATACCCACGAAGTAAGTTTCTGGTTTGGCCATAGCTGACCCTCACAAAAGTTTTGGACCTCGAGCTCCGGCCCCGCCCGGAGTGGACGGAGAGAGGAGCGCTGGTTGCACGACGATCCGGCGCGAGAAGCGCAGGTCCACGGCTGCGATCTTCGGGTAGCGCCGCCGGAGCTCCGGCAGGAGCTCCTGGAGGCGCCGCGCTTTGGGTCCCACGGTCCCGCGGGTGACCAGGAGGGGGAAGGGCAGGGCACCTGTGTGGAGCCGGAAGTCCTCCTCGCCCAGGACCTCGATGCGCGCGAGATGCGCCGCCCAATCCGGCTGCACGCGCCCGAGATCACCCGCGACTTCGAGAGCGGCATCGACCCCGCCGCCGTGAGGGGCATGAGCAAAGCTCACCACCAGGAGCCCCGCCCGCCGGGCCTCCTCCCGCTCGCCGGCCGAGACCACGGGCGCGATGGGCCGCCCGTCTTCGTCGGCGTAGGCCAGGGTGTCGCCCGAAAGGAGCAGCGCCACCGGGCGGCGCTGCGTCACCTTGATCCGCAGGCGGTCGGGCAGCTCCTTGCGGATCTCGAGGGTGTCGATCCACGGGTTGCGGTGGAGCCGCTCCGCGACCTCGGCGAGGGGCAGCACCACGAGGTTGGTCCCTTCGAGCGGCTCGACGGCCCGGAGCACCCAGGCGGCCGGGACGCGCCGGGTCCCGCCGTCCACCGCCACGTCCCGGAGCTCGAAGCGGGCCGCGGTGAGCACCCAGGCGGCGAGGCCGAGAGGCACGGCCACCAGGGTGAACGCGGTGAGCAGCGGCCGCAGGAGCCCCAGCACCGGGTTGGGCCGCCGCCGCCGTGGCGGGGTGCCCCGGCGGCGGAAATCCAGCACCCTCCCTCCGCCAGCGGCCGGGGCCGCAGCCGGCCGGACCACGACGCCGGGCGTCATGCCGCCTCCCTTCCGGAGGCCAGCTCCTGGACGAGGCGGTTGACGTCCCCGGCCCCGAGGGTGATGACCACGTCCCCTTCCTTGACCTGGCCCTGGAACAGCTCCGGAGCGTCCTTCCAGGACGGGCAGTAGTGGACGTCCCGGTGACCGCTGCGCCGCGCCGCCTCCACGACCATTTCGCCGGTGACGCCGGGGATGGGCTTTTCGCGGGAGGGATAGATGTCCGTGACCACCGCGAGGTCGGCTCCCAGGAGGGCGCTGCCGAACCCCTCGGCCTGGTCCTGGGTGCGGGAGTAGAGGTGCGGCTGGAAGACGGCGAAGACCCGCCCGCCCGGGAAGGTCTGCCGCGCCGCCTGGAGGGTGGCCGCCACCTCGGTGGGGTGGTGCGCGTAGTCGTCCACCAGGGCGGCGCCCTGCCACGTGCCGATCCGCTCGAAGCGGCGGTGCACCCCCTGGAACCCGGCGATGGCCCGGGCGATGGTGTCGAAGCTCACCCCGAGCGAGAGCCCCACACCGACCGCGGCCAGGGCGTTCCTCACGTTGTGCCGGCCGGGCATGGGCAGATCGATGGCCCCGAGGTCGATCCTGCCGAGCAGGCGGTCTCCCCGCAGGCGAACCCGGAAACGGCTGCCCGCGGGGTGGGCCTCCAGGTCCACGGCCGAGAGGTCGGCCTGGGCCGACAGGCCGTAGGTGATGACGCGGCGGTCCGCCACCCGGTGCAGGATGTGCTGGATGTTCGCGTCGTCCAGGCAGAGGATCAGCCGGCCGAAGAACGGGACGCGGTTGGCGAACTCGACGAACGCGTCCTCGATCGCCTCGAACGTCCCGTAGGTGTCCAGGTGGTCGCGGTCGATGCTGGTGATGACGGAGACGACCGGGGTCAGGCGCAGGAAGCTGCGGTCGAACTCGTCGGCCTCGGCCACCAGGTACTCGCTCTTGCCGAGGCGCGCGCCGGTGCCGAGGAGGCGCAGGCGCCCGCCCACGATCACCGTGGGGTCGAGCCCGGCCTCGGTGAGCACGGTGCCCACCAGGGAGGTCGTGGTGGTCTTGCCGTGGGTGCCGGCGACCGCGATGCCGTAGCGCAGGCGCATCAGCTCGCCCAGCATCTCCGCCCGGCGCACCACGGTGATCCCCAGCCGGCGGGCCTCGCGGACCTCCGGGTTCGCCTCGGCCACGGCCGAGGAGATCACCACCAGATCGACCCCGTCGAGGTGCTCCGGCGAATGCCCCACGAGGACCCGGACCCCCATCTCTTCCAGCCGCTCGGTGACCTCGGACAGGGCGAGGTCGCAGCCGCTCACCGTGAGGTCCGGCACGAACTCGCGGAGGATCTCGGCGATCCCGCTCATGCCGGCGCCGCCCACGCCGACGAAGTGGATGTGCTTCAGGGCGACGAACTGGTTGAACATCAGCCGCGCCCTCCCACGCTTTCCAGCCGGTCGGCGATCTCCGCCACGGCCCGGGGACGGGCGAGCGACCGGGCGGCCCGGCCCATGCGCGCCAGGCGCTCGCCATCGCCGAAGAGGTCGAGGACGACCTCCGCCAGCCGCTCGGCCGTGAAGTCGTTCGACGGCAACATCTCGGCCCCGCCGACATCGGCCAACAAGCGGGCGTTGTCCATCTGGTGGGCCTGGGCGATCGCCAGGGGCACGAGGACTGACGGGCGGCCGGCGGCGCAGATCTCCGCGAGAGTGATGGCCCCGGCCCGGGAGACGAGAAGGTGGCTCCCCGCCATGGCGCCGGCCACGTCCTCCAGGAAGGGGACGACCTTCACGTGCCGCTCCGTCACCCCCTCGCTCTCGTACGCGGCCCGGGTCTCTTCCAGGTTCCTCTGCCCCGCCTGATGGAGGATGCGCAGGGCGGGGAGCGCCGCGACGAGCCGCTTCGCCGCGGCCGGCAGCTCCCGGTTGATCTGCTGCGCCCCCTGGCTCCCGCCGAGGACGAGGAGGCGGGGCGAGGAGAGGGGCGGCAGAGCCTCCGGCACGGCGAAGAAGGCCGTCCGCACGGGGACGCCGGTCACCCAGCAGGGGCACTTCAGGTCGTTGATCGTGTCGCGGTAGCCCACCACCGCGCCGCGGGCCCAGCGGGAGAGCCAGCGGTTGGCCACCCCGGCCCGGGCGTTGGGCTCCAGGAGCAGGACCGGCCGGCGGGCGAGGCGCGCGCCGAAGACGGCCGGCGCCGACACGTACCCGCCCGTGCCGAGGACCACATCCACGCCGAGGCGGCGGATGAGCCCGGCCGCGGCCGTGCCGGAGCTCATCACGGTCGCGAGGGCCCGCGCCTTGCCCGCGAGGCCGCGGCCTACGAGGGGGCGGGCCGGCAGGGAGTGGAAGGGCAGACCCCGCGCGGTCACCAGCCGCTCCTCCAGCCCCGCGGTGGAACCGGTGAAGCTCACGCGCCACCCCCGGGCCTGGAGCTCCTCGGCCACGGCGAGCGCCGGAAACACGTGCCCCCCGGTGCCGCCCCCGGCGAGCAGTGCGTGGAGAGGTGCGGTCCCGGGCCGTTCCATCGCTGCCATTCCATCGTTCCGTCCGGTCATCCGTGCTGCGAAATGTTGAGGAGGATGCCGCACAGGGCCAGACTGACCACCAGCGACGAGCCTCCATAGGAGATGAAGGGGAGCGGGATGCCCTTGGTGGGCAGCAGCGCCACCGTGACGCTGATGTTGATCAGCGCCTGCAACACCAGGATGGACGTGAGCCCCCACCCGAGATACCGGCCGAAGGCGTCCGGGGCCTTGGACCCGGCCCGCAGCCCCCGCCAGGCGAGCATCACGAACAGGGCGAGGACGAAGAGCGCGCCGATCATCCCCAGCTCCTCGGCCACGATCGAGTAGATGAAGTCCGACTCCGGGTGGGGCAGAAAGTAGAGCTTCTGCACGCTCTTGCCCGGCCCCAGGCCGAACACCCCTCCCGAGCCGACCGCGATGAGCGACTGGAGGGCCTGGAAGCCGCTGCCCAGGGGGTCCTTCTCCGGGTCCAGGAAGGCCAGGAACCGCTGGCGGCGGTACGGCTCGACCAGCACCAGGAGGCCCAGGAGCGGCGGCACCACCACCAGGGCCGGCACGATGTAGCGCCACGACAGGCCCGCGAGGAAGATCATGAGGAAGGCCGTGGCGCCGAGGAGCACCGCGGTCCCCATGTCCGGCTCCAGGAGGATCAATCCCGCAATCAGCGTGGTGAAGAGGCCCACCGGCAGCAGGAATGACGCCTGGTTGACCTGCTCCTCTTTTTTCTCGATCTGGTAGGCGAGGAACGGGATCAGCGCGAGCTTGGCCAGCTCCGAGGGCTGGACGGAGATGCCGCCCACGAAGAACCACCGCCGGGTGCCGTTGAGCTGCGGCGAGAAGAGCACGCCCACCAGCAGGACGAGGATGCCGCCGAGCAGAGCGTAGACCACCAGCGGGTTGCGCAGCCTGCGGTAGTCCACGTGCATCAGCCACGCCATGAGCACGAGGCCGAGGCCGGCGGCCACCGACTGCTTGACCAGGAAGTGGTTGATCCCCCCCTCCTTGGCGAAGGCCGCGCTCGCCGAGTAGACCGTCACCAGGCCGAAGGACATCAGCAGCACCACCGTGGTGAAGAGGGCCTTGTCAAACGCCAGCTTCTGCGGCATCGTCCCCTCCTTCGGTCGTCGTGGTCGTCGCCGTGGCCGCTCGGACCAGCTCCTGGAAGACCTGGCCGCGGTGGACGAAATTCCGGAACTGATCGAAGCTGGCGCAGGCGGGCGAGAGCACCACCACCTCGCCGGCCTTCGCTTTTTTCGCGGCCGAGCGCACAGCCCGGTCCATGGTCCCCGGCGTTTCCCGGGGGACGTCCCCCAGCAACTTCTCGAAGTCCCCGGCGGCCTCGCCGATGAGGTAGACCCGGCGGGCCTTCTGCCGGACGATGGGGACGAGGACCGAGAGGTCTGCCCCCTTGTTGCGGCCTCCCAGGATGAGATGGACGCTCCCGTCCGGGAACCCTTCCAGGGACTTGGAGGTAGCGTCCGGATTCGTGCCCTTGGAGTCGTCGTACCAGACGACCCCGTCCCGCTCGCCCATCTTCTGGAGCCGGTGCGGCAGGCCCGCGAACCCGGCGAGAGCCTTCTTCAGGGCCGCGGGCTCGGCGCCCAGGGCCCGGGCGAGGAGGGCCGCCGCCATGGCGTTCTCCAGGTTGTGCACGCCCGCAATCTGAAGGTCCCCGGCGCGGAAAAGCTCGACGTCCTCGCCGCCGGGGACGGTCTCCACCACCCGGCCGTCCCCATCCACCCAGCAGCCGTCCTCGACCCGGTGCCGGCGGGAGAAGAGGCGCCGGCGGGCCCGGGTCTCCGTCCCGGAGGAGACGGGATCGTCGGCGTTCAAGACGGCGATCCCCTCTTCGTCCATGTCCCGGAAGAGCCGGGCCTTGGCGGCGGCGTAGGCGTCCAGGCCCGCGTAGCGGTCGAGATGGTCCTCGGACAGGTTGAGGAAGGCCGCGGCCCGCGGCTTGAAGGTCTCGATCCCCTCGATCTGGAAGCTCGACATCTCGACGACGAAGATCCGCCCCGGCGGGCCGTCGACCTTGTCCGAAAGGGGCTCGCCGATGTTGCCGCAGACCTCCACCTTGCGGCCGGCGGCGCGCAGCATCTCGCCGGTCAGGGCCGTGGTGGTGCTCTTGCCGTTGCTGCCGGTGATGGCCACGACCGGGCCGTTCAGGAAGAGGAAGGCCAGCTCCACCTCGGCGATCACCGGCACGCGGAAACGCCGGGCGTCCTCGAGGAGCGGCCGGTCCGGCGGCACGCCCGGGGAGAGGACCACGCCGTCCACCTCGGCCGGGAGCTCCAGCGGCTCGCCGCCCGCCAGGACCTCGATCCGGCCGGCGAGGTCTCCGAGATCGAGCTTGTCCGCGGGCTTCGAATCCACCCCCACGACCTCGACGCCGCGGTCGAGCAGCAGGCGCGCCGCGGCGCGGCCCGACAGCCCCAGGCCGTAGACCAGGACCCGATCGAATCGGCCGCTGCCCCAGGGCACTCTCATCGCAGCTTCAGGGTCGAGAGCGAAAGGAGCGCGAACAGGATCGAGAGGATCCAGAATCGCACGATCACCTTCGGCTCGGCCCATCCCGACAGCTCGAAGTGGTGGTGGAGCGGGGACATGCGGAACACCCGCTTGCCCCGGAGCTTGAACGAGGCGACCTGGATGATCACCGAGAGGGCCTCCAGCACGAACAGGCCGCCCACCAGGACGAGGAGGATCTCCTGCTTGGCGAGCACCGCCACGCTGCCGATCGCGGCCCCCAGGGAGAGCGATCCCACGTCCCCCATGAAGACCTCGGCCGGGTGGGAGTTGAACCAGAGAAACCCGATCCCCGCCCCGACCAGCGCGCCGCAGAAAACCGCGACCTCGCCCACCCCCGGCACGTAGGAGACCTGGAGGTAGTTGGCGATGACCCGGTTGCCGGCGATATAGGTGAACAGGGCGTAGGTGGCGGCGGCGACCGAGGTGGCGCCGATCGCCAGCCCGTCCAGGCCGTCCGTCAGGTTCACCGCGTTCGAGGCCCCGACCAGGACGATCACCACGAAGGGGATGTAGAAATAGCCCAGGTTCAGCACGAACTGCTTGATGAAGGGCAAGGCCACCGCCGTGTCGAAGGCCGGAAAGAAGAGCAGGGTCACCCCCATGGCCGTTCCGGCCAGGACTTGGAGCCAGAACTTGGCCCGGGCGGTGAGGCCCAGGTTACGGCGGCGGGAGACCTTCAGATAATCGTCGGCGAACCCGATGGCTCCGAAGGCCAGGGTCACCAGCAGGACGATCCAGACGTAGATGTTCCTTAGATCCGCCCAGAGGAGCGTGGGCACGAGCGTGGCGAACAGGATCAGGATGCCCCCCATGGTCGGCGTGCCCGCCTTGACCTGATGGGCCTGGGGTCCCACGTCGCGGATGTTCTGACCCACCGACAGGCGGCGGAGCATGCGGATGAACTTCGGCCCCAGCAGCCAGGAGAGGAGGAGGGCCGTGACCACCGCCGCCGCCACCCGAAAGGTGATGTAACGGAAGACGTTGAAGGCGGGGATGACGTCCCGCAGCGGGAAGAGGAGGTAGTACAGCATCAGGCGGTCCCCTCTTCCGGCAGCAAACGCCGGACCACCTTGTCGAGCCCCACGCCCCGCGAGCCTTTGACCAGCACCACGTCCCCCGGCCGGACCTCGCCCGCCGCCCACTCGGCGGCGGCCGTCGCGTCCGGCAGCCAGACGGCCTCGGCCCCGGAGGCCCCGGCGCCGTCCACCAGGTGTTGGGCGAGCGCGCCCACGCCCACCACGGGCGAGAAGCCGAGCCGGGCCGCCCGCTCCCCGCACTCGCGGTGGAAGCGCGGCCCCTCCGGCCCCAGCTCCAGCATGTCCCCGAGCACGGCCACCCGGCGCTCTCCGGGCAGGTGGGCCGCGCTCTCCAGGGCCCTGGTCAACGCGTCCGGATTCGAGTTGTAGGAGTCGTCCACGAGGGTGACTCCGTTCACCCGGTGCACCACCCCGCGCATGGAGGCCGGCCGGATCTCCCGCACCGCCGCCGCGATTTCGGCAAGCGACAGCCCCAGGGTCCACGCCGCGGCCGACGCGGCCAGGCAGTTCTCCACGTTGTAGAGCCCGTGGAGCGGGAGCCGCACCTCCTGAGAGCCGCCCCCCGCCTCCAGCACGAACCGGCTGCCGATCCCCTCCCGCTCGGGAGCAAGGTCCCGGGCTCGGACGTCCACGTTCGCGGCATGGATTCCGTACCAGACGACCCGGGCGCCGTGCCGGCCGGCGATGCGGGCGACCTCGGGGTCGTCCGCGTTGGCCACGATGAAGCCGTCCGGGGCCAGACCCGCCAGGATCTCGGACTTGGCCTCGGCGATCGCCTGGACGCTCTCGAAGAACTCCAGGTGGACCGGCCGCACCACGGTGAACACGGCCACGTCCGGCCGGCCGAGGAGCGAGAGCTGGCGCAGCTCTCCGGGGGTGGACATCCCCATCTCGGCCACCATCCACTCGGTCCCGTCCGGGACGTTCAGCAGGGACAGGGGGAAGCCGTAGAGATTGTTGAGGTTTCCCTTCGTCCAGGCCGTCGGGAACCGGGAGTTGAGCAGGGCGGCCAGGATCTCCTTGGTCGTGGTCTTGCCCGCCGAGCCGGTGATCCCCACGAGCTTGCCGGGCACCAGCTGCCGCACGTGGCGGGCGAGGTCGTGGAGAGCCTGGAAGGTATCGTCCACCCGAATCAGCGCTCCGGCGGGGGGCTCCGGCACGTCCTCCTGGATCACCGCGGCCGCAGCGCCCCGGGCAAGGGCGTCTCCCACGAAGCGATGGCCGTCCGTGCGCTCCCCCTTGAAGGCGAAGAACACCTCGCCCCCGCGGACCGCCCGCGAGTCGATCGCGGCGCCGTCGATCCACGCGCCCGGGTCGCCGGCCGTCACCCGGCCGCCGGCCACTCGCGCGGCCTCATCCACGGACAGGCGTGCCAAACCGCTCCTCCAAGGCCGCCCCGATCTCCTCGATGTCGGAGAAGGGCCGCCGCTCGTTGCCGATGATCTGCTCTCTCTCGTGCCCCTTACCCGCCACGACAACGGCCCAGCCCGGCCCGGCCGAATCCAGGGCCAGACAGATCGCCTCGCGGCGGTCCGGCACCAGGCGGTAGTCGCGATGGCCGCTGGCCTTCAATCCCTCCTCGATGGCGGCGAGAATGGCCATCGGGTCCTCGCTCCGCGGGTTGTCCGACGTGGCGATCACCAAGTCCGCCAGCTCGCCGGCCACCTTCCCCATGATCGGCCGCTTGCCCGGATCGCGGTCGCCGCCGCAGCCGAAGACCACCGCCACCTTCCCCCCGCCCACCACCTCCCGCGCGGAGCGCAGGGCCGCGTCCAGGGCCGCATCCGTGTGGGCGTAGTCCACGAACACCGGGAACGGCTGGCCGCGGTCCACCGGCTCCATCCGCCCCGGAACCGGCCGCTGCGCCGCGAACGCCGCGGCCACGGCCTCGTGGGGAAGATCCAGGGTCTCCGCCGCCGCCGCTGCGGCCAGGAGGTTCGAAAGGTTGTAGAGCCCGAGCAGCCGCGAGGCGAACGGCATCTCTCCCCGCGGTGTCACCAGCACGCCCCGGATTCCGGCGGTCGAGAACGCCACGTCCCGCGCGTGGACCTCCCCTCCCTCGCCGAAGGTCAGCGCGTCCGGCAGCTCGGCGGCCAACCGCCGGCCGTACGGGTCCCCCACGTTGACCGCCGGCTTACCGCCCGGCTTCAGCATGTCGAACAGCTTGCGCTTGGCCGCAAAGTAGTCCTCCATGTCCCGGTGATAGTCCAGGTGGTCCCGGGTCAGGTTCGTGAACACGGCCGCGTTGAACGAGGCGCCCGCCACCCGGCCGAAGGCCAGGGCATGGGAGGAGACCTCCATGGCCACGGCCTCGGCCCCGGCGTCCCGCATCCGCCGCAGCGTGCGGAACAGCTCGGAGGCCTCGGGCGTGGTGTGCCCGCCGGCATACGTCCGGTCCCGGAAGCGGTAGCCCAGCGTCCCCAGGAAGCCCGCGGGCCGGCCCGCCGCCTCGAAGATCGCCACCAGGAGCGTCGCCACCGTGGACTTGCCGTTCGTCCCCGTGACCCCGGCCAGCGTCAGCTCCCGATCGGGATGGCCGTAGACGCGGGCGGCCAAGTGCCCGAGGAGAGCGCGGGGATCGTCGGCCACGAGCCAGGGCACACCCGCTTCCGTCCCGGGCTCCGGCGCCGGCCCCACCACGGCCACCGCTCCCTTCGCCACGGCGGCGGGCACGAACGCCCGGCCGTCGAAGCGCTGCCCGGCCAGGGCGACGAAGAGGTCTCCCGGCTCGACGGCGCGGGAGTCGTGAGCGACCCCCGTGACCTCCGAATCCGATCCGACAGAGCCCGCGACCCCGAGCCCCTTCACCAGCTCAGAAAGGCGCATGAGAGCGACCCCCTTCCGGTGAAGTGTGATCGCTCTCGGGCTGGCTCGTTCCGGACGGGGCGGCCGGGCCGGGAGGGGGGTCGCGCAAGAGGATGTCCGACCCCTCCTGCACCAGGGTGTCCCCCTCGTCGTGATCGCCGGAGGGCGGGGCCGGCGGCAGGCTCGCGGTAACCACCTGCCCCGGCGTCTCTCCAGGCCAGAGCACGAGGGGATCGCGCTGCGGGCGGATCCCGAGATAGAGGAGAACCTGCCGCGCCACCGCGCCGAAGACCGGCGCCGCCACCTGCCCGCCGTGGTAGGCGAAGCCCTTGGGCTCAGCGATGGCGACCACCCCGACGATCGCGGGCCGGTCGGCGGGAGCGAACCCCACGAAGCTCGGCAGGTAATGGCTCCGATGATAGCCGCCGGCCACCGGGATCTGGGCGGTCCCGGTCTTGCCCGCCACACGGTAGCCGGGCACGCCCGCGGCCTTGCCCGTGCCTGTCATCACCACGCCTTCCAGCAGGCGCTTGAGCTCCCGCGCGGTCTGTGGCGAGATCGGTCTGCCGGTGACCGGAAGCTCCGGATACGTGGGCACGAGGCTCCCGCCCCGGCCCATCGCCGCCACCACGTGGGGCTTCAGGAGCGAGCCCTCGTTCGCTATCGCGGCGATGGCCCGCGCGAGCTGCAGCGGGGTGACCGAGATCCCCTGGCCGAACGAGACGTAGGCCTTGGCCCGATTGTTCCAGCGCTCCAGGGGGTGGACGATCCCGCCGCTCTCGCCTGGAAGATCGATCCCCGTGGGCTCGCCGAAGCCGAAGCCGCGGACCGCGGAGTAGAGCCGCTCGTCCCCCATCAGGAGGGCCGCCTTGATGACCCCGACGTTGCTCGACTTGGCCAGCACCTCGGCGAAGGTCAGCCGGCCGAACGGCTTGTGGTCGCGGATCAGCTTGCCGTAGACCACCACCCCGCCCATCTCGCAGTCGAACTCGTCCTCGGCCCGCACCAGGCCGGAGCCCAGGGCCGCCGCCGCGGTGATCACCTTGAAGGTCGAGCCGGGCTCGTAGACGTCCCCGATCGCGCGGTTGCGCCAGCGGCTCGACGGGTACTTGCCGAACTCGTTGGGGTCGAACCCCGGGTAGGAGGCCATGGCCAGCACGCCGCCGGTCCGCGGATCGAGGAACACGGCAATCCCCCGGCTCGCCCCCCTCTCCTCGACCGCCCGGGCCAGCTCCCGCTCCACGACATGCTGGACCGCGGCATCCAGGGTCAGGTGGAGGTCGGCCCCGGGCTCCGGGTCGGCGAAGGAGAGCTCCGGCGAGACCACCGTACCGCGCCGGGCGTCGCGGAGCACCGTGCGGATCACCGGCTTGCCCGCGACCTGCTCGTCGTAGAGCAGCTCCAGGCCCGCGAGGCCGTGATTGTCCGTTCCCACGTAGCCGAGGATCTGGGAGGCCAGCTCCCGCATCGGGTAGTACCGCTTGCTCTCGGGAAGGAAATACAGGCCCTCGAGATCGAGCCGGCGCACGGCCGCGGCCACCGGGGGATCGAGCTTGCGGGCCACCCACACGAACTCCCGGTCGCTCGCGAGCTGACGGGTCAGCTTCTTGACGTCGAGGCCGGGGACGATCCCGGCGATGGCCTGGGCCGCCGCCGCGGGATCCTCAATCTCCGGCGGCACGGCGTAGGCGGAATCGACCTGAACCGAGACCGCCAGCTCCCGGCCCTGGGCGTCGTAGATCGTCCCCCGGGGAGGATCGAGGGTGACGACCCGCTGCTGCTGCCGCTCGGCCTTGCCCGCGTAGTGGTCGTAGCGCACCACCTGGAGCTGGTAGAGGCGGGCCCCGATGAGCGCCACCCAGATCGCGCCCCCGGCCACCACGAAGAGGAGGCGGCGCTTCACGGCAGCTCCTCCCAGAAAATCACCTGCTCCAAGGTGGGGGCCTGCATGCCGAGCTCGGTCGCAGCCCGGCGCTCGATCTGGGGTGGGCTCGCGAGGTAGGTGGACTCCAGGCGGAGCTGCCGTTCCTCCCGGGTGAGCTGAGTGAGCTCCTTCTCCAAGGCGTCGATGCGATAGCCCGTCCGCAAGACTTCCAGATGGATCCACGTGTACGCCAGGAGACCTCCGCCGAGGCACACCACGGCCAGCAAGACCGTTGCCAGCTCCCGCTGGCGCCGGCGGTCGCGCTCGCGGACCAGGTAGGTGTTGACCACCGGCCGCGTGAAGGCGTAGGCGTTCCGCAACGTCCTACAGCCTCCTCGCCGCCCGGAGCCGGGCGGAGCGCGACCGGGGGTTCATCTCCACCTCGGCCTCGGTAGGCCGCACGGGCTTCCTCGTCAGCACCTCGATCAACTGGCTCTCCGACCGCGGGCGGCCGGTCACCTGGTCGATGTCCCCCCGGGCGAGGTCCCGGAAGGTGTTCTTGACGATCCGGTCCTCCAGGCTGTGGTAGGAGATGACGACCAGGCGGCCACCGTCCTCCAGCATCCGGATCGTCGCCTCGATGAAGGCCTCGAGGCCGGCCAGCTCCTGGTTGACGGCGATGCGCAGCGCCTGGAAGACCCGCGTCGCCGGATCGACCCGCCCCTCCCGGTCCCGGAACCCACCCTTGGCGCGGTCGATCACCCCCTTCAGTTGACCGGTGGTCCGGATCGGTTCCTCCGCCCGGGCTCTCGCGATCGCGCGGGCGATCCGCCGCGCCTGCCGCTCTTCCCCGTACTCCCTGAAGATCCTCTCCAACTCGCCCTCCGATCTCTCGTTCACCAGGTCCGCCGCCGTCAGGTCCCCACCTCCCATCCGCATGTCGAGCGGCGCATCGAACCGGAAGCTGAAACCACGCTCCGGTGTGTCGAGCTGCAAGGAAGAAACGCCCAGGTCCGCCAGCACCCCCGCAAGGCCGCCGTGGACCCCCACGCCCGCCAGGACCCGTTCGATCTCGTGAAAGTTCCCCTGGGCGAGGCGGACCCGCTCGCCAAACCCTTCGAGCCGCCGCGCCGCCAGCTCCAGAGCCTGGGGATCGCGGTCGATCCCCACGAGCCGGACGTCCGGGCTCGCCTCCAGCAGCGCCGCCGCGTGCCCTCCGAGGCCCACGGTCGCATCCACGAACAGCCCGCCACGCCCGGGCGCCAGAAGCTCCAGGGTCTCGGCGAGCAGAACGGGTACATGCTGTTCAGATCCCCGCCAGGCTGAGGGCACGGAAGTCCTCGTCCGTGAACGGCTGATCCTCCAGCCGCTTCGCGAACCGCTCGTGGTTCCACACGACCAGGTGGTTGAGCTGCCCGCTCACCACCACGTCCCCGTTCATGCCGGCCGCCTCGCGCAGGAGCTGGGGGACCAGGATCCGGCCCTGCTGGTCCAGCGTCGTCTGAGCCCCGAAGTAGTTCACCCGCTCCAGGTACCGCGTCTTCGTCCGGTCCGTCGCCGGCAGAGCCATCAGGCGCTGCTCGATCTCCTCCCACACGTTCAGCGGGTAGATCAGCACCGAATCCCCGAGCACCGAGGTGACGAACAGATCCGGCCCAAAACGCTCCTCCACCAACCGACGGAAGTCGGTCGGAATCTTGAGCCGGCCCTTGTCATCGATTCTGGCTGGAGCGCTTCCGCGGAACATGGCCCACCCTTGGCCTAAGTCTGAGGCGAAAGCTTAGCAGCACGCTCCACTTTTGTCCATTTTTTTCCACCACGAACCACCGGAGAGGCGGAAGGCGGTGGCGGGAAGGCGTAAATTGGACGAAAGGCCCCCGAAACCTCACCCCCGGTCCCCCTCTCCCATCGCCCTCCCCCC
>DASQEB010000198.1:0-4611 GCA_035633875.1 Thermoanaerobaculia bacterium | reverse complement strand
CAGGCGAGATCCGGGCCCTGGTGGCCGCGGGCCGGGAGGTCTGCGACCTCACGGTCGGGGACTTCAACCCGCGGCTCTTCCCCATCCCGTCCCAGCTCCTGGCTGGCACCCATGCCGCCCTGGACCGGGGGGAGACCAACTACCCTCCGTCGAGCGGCATCGCCCGGCTGCGGCAGGCGGTGGCCGGCTTCTACGAGCGGGAGCTGGGGCTGCGGTACTCCGTGGAATCGGTGCTCGTCGCGGGGGGCGCGCGGCCGTTGATCTACTGCATCTTCCGGACGGTGTGCGACCCCGGGGACCGGGTGATCTACACGGTGCCGAGCTGGAACAACAACCACTACGCCCACCTGGTGGGCGCGGTGGGAGTGCCGGTGGAGTGCCGGCCGGAGCGGCGTTTCCTGCCCTCCCGGGAGGAGCTGGCCGGCCTGCTGCCAGGAGCGCGGCTGCTCTGTCTCAACTCCCCCATGAATCCCACGGGCACCGCCTTCGAGCCCGCGGCCCTGCAGGGGATCTGCGAGGCGGTCCTGGAGGAGAACGAGGCCCGCGAGCGCCGGGGCGAGCGCCCGCTCTTCGTGATGTACGACCACATCTACTGGCGGCTGCGCTTCGGCGGTACGGTCCACGTGACCCCGCCCGAGCTGCTGCCGGAGATCGCGCGGTTCACGATCTTCGTGGACGGCATCAGCAAGGCCTTTGCCGCCACGGGGCTGCGGGTGGGCTGGGGCGTGGGTCCCGTGGACGTGATCTCCCGCATGTCGGCCGTCCTCGGTCACGTGGGCGCCTGGGCCCCGCGGGCCGAGCAGGCGGCCACCGCGGCCCTGCTGGACGACGGCGAGGGGATCCGCCGCTTCGAGGAGGCGTTCCTGCGGGAGCTCCAGGAGCGGCTGGACCTGCTGCACCGGGGTTTCCAGGCCCTCAAGACCGCGGGCCTGCCGGTGGACAGCATCCCGCCCATGGGGGCCATCTATCTCACCGTCCGCATCCACCCCTTCGGGCGGCGGAGTCCGGACGGGGACGAGCTGCGGACGAACGAGGACGTGCGGCGCTACGTGCTGGAGGCCGCGGGCCTCGGCATCATCCCCTTCCAGGCTTTTGGCTCCACCCGGGACGACGGCTGGTTCCGTCTGAGCGTGGGCGCGGTCTCGGTGCCTGAGATCGAGGCCGTGCTGCCGCGGCTCGAAGCGGCGTTGCGGCGGCTGGGGTAAGGGGGCCGATCTTCCGATGCGAATCCTGGTTGCCCTGGGCGGCAACGCCTTGCTGCGGCGCGGCGAGGAGATGACCGCCGCGAATCAGAGAAGAAATGTCCGGCTCGCGGCCGAGGCCCTGGCGCCCCTGGTCCCGGGCAATCAACTCGTCGTCACACACGGCAACGGCCCGCAGGTGGGTCTCCTGGCGCTCCAGAGCGCCGCCTATCAGGAAGTCAGCGCCTACCCGTTGGACGTCCTGGGCGCCCAGACCGAGGGGATGATTGGCTACATGATCGAGCAGGAGCTCGGCAACATCCTCCCGTTCGAGCAGCCACTCGCGACCATCCTCTCCATGGTCGAGGTCGATCCGGACGATCCGGCGTTCCAGAACCCCACCAAGCCCATCGGTCCGGTCTATACCGAGGAAGAGGCCCGGCGTCTCGAGCAGGAGGAGGGCTGGAAGATGGCCCCGGATGGCGAGGGCTTCCGCCGGGTCGTGCCGTCGCCGCTCCCCAAGCGGATCTTCCAGATCCGGCCGGTCAAGTGGCTCCTGGAGAAGGGGTGCATCGTCATCTGCGCCGGAGGCGGGGGCATCCCCACGATGTACAAGCCGGGGCGCAAGCTCTACGGTGTGGACGCCGTGGTGGACAAGGACCGGGCGAGCGCCCTCCTCGCCCGGGAGCTCGAGGCGGACCTCTTCATCATGGCGACCGACGCCGACGCCGTCTACCTCGACTGGGGCAAGCCCACGCAGAAGGCGATCCGGCGGACCTCACCCAAGGCTCTCGCCGTGCACGACTTCGCCGCCGGCTCCATGGGCCCGAAGGTGGAGGCGGCCATCGAGTTCGTGGAGAAGACCGGCAAGACCGCCGCCATCGGCGCCCTGGCCGACGTCGGGCGCATCGCCGCGGGTGAGGCCGGCACGATCGTCACGCCGGAGGCGGAGGGGCTGGAGACCGACCCGGCCGGGGAAGGAGCCGGGGCACCCGGGAGGCGTAGGCCAGTTCCCCGTAGGCGGAACGGGTGCCCTGTGGTAGTCTAGAAGACGGTAGGAAGTAGCGGCTGAACAAGCCGACCGGGGAGCAAGATCATGAAGGATGCGGATCTCATCGTCTACGGCCCGGACAGGAAGCTTCAGCTTGTTGTCGAGGTGAAGAACGGTCTTGGCGCCACTCCGGAGTGGGCTCGGGACGTAAGAGGCCTGCTTTCGGAGTACGACGTGGTGCCGGCCGCGCCGTTCTTTCTCCTGGCGATGACCAACTCCTTCTATCTCTGGACGCCTCAGACCTCGGGCGACGCCCAGGTCCTCCCGGAGTATGCGATCGACGCCCGCGTTGCGCTGGCTCCCTATATTCGAAGTCTCAAGCGTCCGCTGGAAGAGATCAGCAAGCCCGGGTACGAGCTCCTGGTCTCCTCATGGCTCCAGGACCTGATGTACGCGGACCTGAAGAGGGACGACCTCGGTGCCGAGTTGCGGGATCTTGTCGACTCGGGACTCTACGCCGCGATCCGGGGCGGCTCGATGGAGACCGAAGTCGTTGTATGAGGGTCTACGTCGAGACGAACTTCGTCCTCGAGTTGGCTCTCATGAGAGACGAGCACCAGACCTGCGAAGCTTTTCTCGAGCTTGCGAGGGAGAAGACGATTGAGCTGGTCCTCCCGTCTTTCAGCATCGGAGAGGCTTTCGAGGCCTGGTCTCGGAGGGTCAAGCAGAGAAAGGATCTCTGGAGAAGACTGGATTCCGAGTTGTTGGAGCTTGCGCGCTCGAAGCCTTACCGGGAGGTCCCGGGGAAGTTCGCGACCTTGACCGGGTGGTTGAACCAGAGCGGCGAAGAGGAGAAGCTCCGGGTCGAAGGTGCTTTGAGCGATCTCCTGAGCGTTGCCGAGGTGGCTCCGCTCGGCCTGTTGACGATTCGCAAGGCGGCCGAGCTCCAGGTCGGGCTGCGGTTGTCGATCCAGGACTCGATCATCTACGCCTCGATTCTCGATCATCTCGAACAGGGGACAGAAGGAGCCCACTGCTTCATTACGAAGAATGCGAGGGATTTCCTGGTCCCCGAGATCAAAGCGAGTCTGGCTTCCCGGAACTGCCGACTGTTCGCGCGGTTCGGCGATGCTCTCGGCTTCCTTGGGAACTGAGGCTGATCCAGGTTCCGTCCCCCGATGCCGTCCTCCTCGCCGTCGTTCGGGAATTCCCGCCCGGGGTGCCGCTGTTCCGGCTCGCGGGGCCATGCCGGCCCCGTTCCCCTCTGCTAGGATGTCCGGTCCCATGGATACGATCGTCGTCCGCGGTGCGCGCGAGCACAACCTGAAGAACGTCAATCTGGAGATCCCCAGGAACCGGCTGGTGGTCATCACCGGCGTGTCCGGATCGGGGAAGTCGTCCCTGGCCTTCGACACCCTGTTCGCCGAAGGGCAGCGGCGGTATGTGGAGTCGCTGTCCTCCTACGCCCGGCAGTTCCTGCAGCAGATGGAGAAGCCGGACGTGGACTCGATCGACGGCCTCTCCCCGGCCATCTCGATCGAGCAGAAGTCGGTCTCGAAGAACCCCCGGTCGACGGTGGGCACCGTCACCGAGATCCACGACTACATGCGCCTGCTCTTCGCGTCGATCGGCATTCCCCACTGCCCGACCTGCGGCCAGACGATCCGGCCCCAGACGGTGCAGCAGATGGTGGACCGGGCGCTCGACCTTCCGGAGGGGACGCGGCTCGTCATTTACGCGCCGTTCGTCCGGGGCAAGAAAGGCGAGTACAAGAAGCAGCTCGGCCAGATGGCCCGGGAGGGATTCATCCGGGCGCGGATCGACGGCCAGATGGTGGACCTCTCGGGGGAGCCGCCGACCCTGGACAAGCAGAAGAAGCACTCGATCGACGTGGTCATCGACCGCATCGTGGTCAAGCCCGGGATCGAGAAGCGCCTGGCGGACTCGATCGAGACGGCCCTCAAGGTGGCCGGCGGGCTCGTGGTGCTGGCTCCGGAGGGAGCGGCCGAGGAGACGCTCTCGCAGAACTACTCGTGCGTGGAGTGCGGCACGGGCCTGACGGAGATCACCCCGCGGCTCTTCTCGTTCAACAGCCCCTACGGCGCCTGCCCGACCTGCTCGGGGCTGGGGACGCTGATGGGGGTCGATCCGGACAAGATCGTGCCCGATCCGGACCGCTCGATTCTGGCCGGGGCGGTCGCGCCATGGCCGGAGGGGTCGAAGTCCTGGCGGCTCAAGATGGTGGAGACCCTGTCGAAGGCCATGGGCTTCTCCCTCTCGACCCCCTGGAAGAAGCTGCCGGCCGAGGCGCGGCGGGTCATCCTCCACGGCAGCGGCGAGAAGGAGCTGGCGTTCAGCCTCACCGGCAAGAAGTCGAGCTACTCCTGGCAGGGGAAGTACGAGGGGGTCATCCCCATGCTCGAGCGGCGCTACAAGGAG
>DASQEB010000197.1:0-9130 GCA_035633875.1 Thermoanaerobaculia bacterium | reverse complement strand
TCGACCCGGACAGCTCCCGCATTCCCTACCGCCTAGCCACGGCCTGGGCCGGCAAGGGAAATCGGAAGAAGGCCCTGGAGTCCCTGAAGCGGGCGGTGGAGATGGGGGGAACCCGTCGCGAAGCGATCGAAAGCGATCCGGCCCTCGCCTCCTGGCGGCAGGAAAAGGAGTATCGGGAGCTGGTCGCAAAACTCAGACCCTCACCCTCTCCCCAGTAGGAGATCCCGATGAAACGCTCCTTCCTGCTCGTCCTCGTCCTCCTCCTTCCGTCCTGCCGGACCGCGACGCCGTCTCCCCAGACCGGACCGGCGACGGCCTCCGTCGCGCTCCCCGGTGCGATCCATTGGTTCCGGAGCTCGGCGGAGTACCGCGCCGCCACGACCCAGACCTATCGCCTGGCGGCGCAGCGGCTCGAGGAGGTCGCCGCGGACCTCCAGCCCGGAACCTGGGCCGTGTCCCTGGACGCGGACGAGACGATCCTCAACAACTCCCAGTACCAGAAGGAGATCGCGGAGAAGGGAGCCCGCTTCGAAAGGACGACCTGGAACGCCTGGGTGCGCCGCGAGGCCGCCCCGGCCATCCCCGGAGCGGCCGGATTCCTCGAAACCGTGCGCGAGTTGGGAGGCAAGATCGCCATCGTCACCAATCGCGGCGAGGAGGTCTGCGATGCGACCCGGAGCAATCTCCGGAAGGTCGGCCTGATCTACGACGTGGTCCTCTGCCAACCCCAGGGGGCCAGCAGTGAAAAGGAGCCTCGCTGGGAGAGGGTGACCAAAGGCACCGCCTCTCCCGACCTGCCCCCCCTCCAGCTCGTCCTGTGGCTCGGGGACAACATCCAGGATTTCCCCGACCTGGATCAGACGCTGCGCACCAAACCTGACGATGCCTTCGCGGACTTCGGGGTGCGCTACTTCGTAATTCCGAATCCGATGTATGGATCGTGGGAGAGGAACCCGGAGGAGTGAGGTCGCGAAACAGGATGCGGTCCAGCGCTACTCCGCCCCTTGCGGATGATCAGCCGACTGCGGCTGTGGGCTCGGAGATCGGTTTGTCCGATACGGTTCTATCGAAGTGCTGCTGCTCTGCAGCTCCGTCAGGAGCTTCTCCAGGTCGGGCAGGTTGACCGGTTTCACCAGGTGGCCGTCGCACCCCGCCTCCTTCGACTTGGCGCGGTCCACCTCCTGGCCCCAGCCGGTCAGTGCAATGATGGCCATGTCGCTTCCCCATGGCCGCTCGCGGATGCGCCGCGTCGCCTCGTAGCCATTGAGCCTGGGCATTCCAATATCCATCAGGACGACCTGCGGGCGGAACTGTTCGGCGAGCTCCACGGCCTCGATGCCGTCCTGCGCAGTGCGGACCTCGTTCCCCAGCAACTGGAGCATCATTGCCATCGACGTCGCCGAGTCCCGATTGTCGTCCACCACCAGAATGCGGGACTTCGACCCGGCGGAGTCCGGCCATTTCTCGGACGGCGTCCCGGCCGGCGACTCCGCCCGGTCCTTCAGGACCGGCAGCCTGACGGTGAACGTGCTGCCCTTGCCCTGGCCGGGGCTCGCCGCCTCGACCGTCCCGCCGTGCATCTCGACCAGGCCCTTGACCAGCGCCAGCCCGATGCCCAGCCCGCCGGTGCTCCGCTCGATCGAACGGTCCACCTGGCTGAACATGTCGAAGATGTTCGGCAGGGCGAAGGCGGGGATGCCGATCCCGGTGTCCCGGACCGCCACGGAGACCTGGCCACCCTCCCGCGTTGCGTTGAGCCAGATCTGCCCGCCTCGTTCGGTGTACTTGGCGCTGTTGTTGAGCAGGTTGCCAAAGACTTGGGCCAGCCGCGTCAGGTCGGCGTCCAGGTGGATCGGCTCCGGCGGCAGCGAGACCGTCAGCTCGTGCCCGGCCGCCTCGAGCGCCGGACGGGCGGTCTCCACCGCGCTGCTGATGACATCAGCGAGCAGCACCCGGGAGCGGCGCAGCTCCATCTTGTTGCGGCTGATGCGGGAGACATCGAGCAGGTCATCGATCAGCCGCACCATGTGGGAGAGCTGCCGGTCCATGATGTCCCGCGACTTGGCGACGGCGTGCGCGTCGCCGGACGCCAGCCGCATCACCTCGAGACCGTTTCGCAGCGGGGCCAGTGGATTTCTGAGCTCGTGAGCCAGTAGCGCGAGGAACTCGTCCTTGCGGCGGTCGGCCTCCCTGAGCGCCTCCACGGCCTCCCTCTGCTCCGTAATGTCGATCAGGGTACCGATGTACTCGCAGACCTGCCCCGCCTCGTTGCACAGTCCGACGGCGTTACCCTGAAGCCACGTCACCTTTCCTTGAGGCGTCCGGAAACGGTACTCGCTGGCGAACGGCCGGCCCGCTCTGGCCGCGGCGTACCACTCGTGAAAGACCCGCTCCCTGTCATCCGGGTGCAGGGCACGGGCCCAGCCCTGGCCTTGCGCCTGTTCAGGAGACAGGCCGGCCATCTCGCACCAGCGCTCGTTGACGAACAGGCAGTTGCCTTCCCGGTCGGTCATGAAGATGCCGGCGGGCGCATGGGCGGCGAGCGTGCGAAACCGCCGCTCACTTGCCCGCAGGGCCTCCTCCGCCTGCTTCCGTTCGGTGATGTCGCGGGCGATTTTCGACGCGCCGGTGATGCGACCCTCCGCGTCGCGGACCGGAGAAACGGTCAGCGAGATGTCGAGTCGGCGGCCATCCTTGGCCACCCGGATCGTCTCGTAGTGCTCGATCCGCTCCCCGCGAGCAAGCCGGGCCAGGATCTCCTTCTCCTCGTTCAGCCGTTCCGGCGGGATGATCAGGGTGATCGACCGGCCGACGGCCTCCTCGGCCACGTACCCGAAGAGCCTCTCGGCCCCGAAGTTCCACGTCCGGATGACGCCGTCGAGAGTCTTGCTGACGATCGCATCCTGGGACGACTCGACGATGGCGGCGAGCCGCGCCTGAGCCTCCTCGGCCTGTCTGCGCTCGGTCACGTCCCGAAAGACCAGCACCGCTCCCACCGCGGCGCCGGATTCGTCCAGGATGGGGGCAGCGCTGTCGTCGACCGGCCGCTCGGTCCCGTCCCGGGCGATCAGGACCGAATGGTTCGCCAGCCCGACGACCACCCCCTCCCGCAGGGTCCGGAGGGCGGGGTTCTCGGCCGGCTGGCGGGTGTGCTCGTTGATGATGTGGAAGACTTCCAACAGGGGCCGGCCCGCGGCCTCGGCCTGGGTCCACCCGGTCAGGGCCTCGGCTACCCCGTTGAGATACGTCACCCGCCCCCCGGCGTCGGTGCTGATCACCGCGTCACCGATGCTGGCAAGGGTGATCCTCAGCCGCTCCCGCTCGGCCGCGAGCTCCCGCTCGGCCCGCTGGCGGACGAGGAGGATGGCGTTGGCGTTCTGGAGCGCGACGGACCGAAGCCGCCGCTCTTCGTCGTCGTTAGAGGACATCCAGCTTTTCGGAAGCAAGCGCCGTGCCGAGCACTCGCGCGCGGATCTTCGCGAAGGCCGTGTCCCGGGTGGTGGACGTGTCGTCGCAGAAGGGGGAGAACCCGCAGTCGTCCGTCGTCCCGAGTTGCTCGAGCGGGATGTATTCGGCCGCTTCGAGGATGCGGTCCCGGACCTCCTCCGGCGTCTCGATGCGCGAAGCGATCGGCGACACGACTCCGACGAACACCTGCTGATTGGCCTTCATGTGATCCCGGATGATCTTCAGCACGCGCACGCGGTCCTTTTCGCCTGCCAATGCGACGTAGAAGCTCCCAACCTTCAACTCGAACAGGCTGGGCAACAACTCGGCGTAATCGACGTCCGCACTGTGCGTCGAGTCGCGATCACCGCCCGGGCAGGTGTGCACGCCGATGCGTTGGCGATCCTCGAAGGAGAATCGCGACAGCGCGAGGTTGTTCAGGTCGATGAACCTGTGGAGGAGATGCCCGGAGGGGTTGATCTTGACCGCCAGCCGCCCTTCCGTGAAGTCGATCTGAACCTTGTGCGCGCCCTTTTGCAGACAGTTGCGAACCTCGGCCTCGTGCTCGTTCAGCAGGTCCTGGATGAATTGTTCCCGCGAGTACCCGGGAATCTCCTTGGCCGGATACATGAGACTCAAGGCCGAGGGTGAGATGACCGCCTGCTTCACCGGCTTGTGGGCATACCGCAGGGCCACGTCCAGATAGATGTCCGCGTGCCGCTTGTAGCGGAAGGGGCCGGACGTCAGCCGGAGCATCCGGCGGGTGTGGCCGGCCGCGAACGGGATCTGGAAGCCGTCCGGGTCCGTGTTCGCCAGCCCGTGCACACAGTACGTCCAGAAGTTGTGGTACTTCCTCTGTTCGCCGTCGGTGATCACCGGCGAGCCCGTGGCCTCGAACTGCTCGATGGTGTCCCGAATCGCCTCCTCGTAGAGCGGGTCCAGCGCCGGGTCCGTGCCGTCCGTGGCCGCGATCGCCTCAAGCAGCCACAGGGGCCTCGGGATACTGCCAATCGGCTCCGTCGGGATTGTCATCAGCTTGCTCGCTCTTGTGGGTTCGGGCGTCATTTCGACACCCGGCAGGACCTTACCACAGCCGGCACCGCGGTCTTTGCCGTCCGCCCGAGCCGCACTGGAGAGGCGCCCTCCCCTGGGGACAGGCGGGAGGATGGGAGAAGGTCGGGTGAGACTCCAAGCGATGTTATTCTATTTATCCATGCATGCCCGCCCCCCTTCCGGGGAGGAGGGCGCATTCCTGGAGGAATGGCGATGGCGAAACCCTTGAAGCTGGTGTTCTCGTTGACTGCCGTAGGTCTGATGAACCTGGCTCTGGCGACTGCTCCCACCGAGGCAGGATCGTGCAGGCCGGCGAACTTCATCGCCTTCGATGAGCAGCACTGCGCAGATTTCTGCCATTCACGCGAGTGCAACTACCGCTACGACCCCGACTTCTCCGAGTGCTTCTGCAGCTTTCCTTGACCGGCGAGAGGCTGGCACCCCAAGGGGCGCAGTCTCTCGGTGAGAAGAACGTGGCGCAGCTGAGATCGCCGCCGTCCCTTCGGGACTCCTGAACGAAATGGGGCTCCTTCCTGGCATTGAAATGCCAGGCTTTACGCCTTTGCCCCTTGCGGGGCACAGATCTCTTTTCGCCAAGCTGATTCAGAATCCCTTCCCGAGCGGCAAAAGGGGCGGGACAGAGCGACGGCGTCTCCTTCTTCATCTCGCCGTCCTCGATGGAGCCTCGATGTCCGCGGATCGAGCCGTTCTGTCCACGGACGGCGCGGCGCCGTCTCGGGAACCCGGCCGCAGGATGGGGGACGAGCGGCAACATCTCCTTCCGGCCCTCTCATGAGGCGGCTGGCCATCCATCGCGCTTTCACGTTCGACTCCCATTTTTCCGAGCACGGATTTCAACCGGTCCCTGAATGACGATCCACTCCCCGCAGATCGTCCACAAGCTTTAGAGCCACTGCAACACCCTGCGCGGCGACAGGCTCCGGATGGTGGGAGAGAATGCGCCGGCGTTACCCGAGTCGCCCCTCGATCTGCCGCGCCATCCGCTCCACCACCTCGTCGACGGTCTCGTCCGACGTGTCGATGAAGGTGTAGGTGTCGTCCCGGGTGAGGGGGGAGTCCTCCCGGGTGCTGTCGCGATGGTCGCGGCTGGTGATCTCGGTGACGACCTGGTCGTAGGTGACGGCGCGGCCGGCGGCAGACAGCTCGTCGAAACGGCGCTGGTAACGGACGTCCGAACGGGCGTCAAGGAAGAACTTGTGGGGAGTGTGGGGAAAGACGCGGGTGCCGATGTCCCGCCCTTCGAGGACGGCGCCAAAGTGGGTGGCGGCTTCCCGTTGCAGGGCGACCATGCGGCGGCGGACCTCGGGGTAGACGGAGATGGTCGAGGTGGCCTCCCCCACTTCCGGCGTACGGATGCGCGGCTCGACGGACTGGCCGTCCAGGAGGACCTCGAAGGTGCCGTCGTCTTTCCGGCCGAGACGGACGTCGCTCGCCTCGGAGACCGCCACCACCGCGTCCCGGTCGCGGGGGTCGATGCCGTTCTCCAGGACCTTCAAGCCGATGGCCCGGTACATGGCGCCGGTGTCCATGAACGGGACGCCGAGGCGCCTGGCGAGCCGCCGGGCCGCGGTGCTCTTGCCCACGCCGGAGGGACCGTCGATGGCGACGATGAGGGGACCCGTGGCCGTCATTCGTCAGCCCCGCCCACGCTTCACGCCCGTGCGCCGGCCCCCGGGCCCTTTGGCCGGAGAGCGCTTCGCGAATTCCTTGAGCGTCGTCCGCTTCGCCGGGGCCTTTCGGGCAGGCTTGCCCGTCGCCTTCTTTGCCGCCGTCCGCTTCGCGGGCTTCTCTCCGGGCGCGGCCTTCTTTGCCGCCGCCGGCTTCTTGCCGGCCGCGGGCTTCTTGGCGGCCGCGGGCCTTTTCGCCGCGGCCGGCTTCTCCGCAGTCTTCTCCTGCAGGCCGCGGGCGGACTTGAGGAGCTTCTGGACCTCCTGCTCGGTCAGCTCGCGGAGGGCTCCCACGGGCAGGTGCGGATCGCGCAGGGGGCCGATGGCGACCCGGCGGAGCTTCTGGACCGGGTGGCCGATGTGGAAGAACATCTCGCGGATCTGGCGCGTGCGCCCTTCGGTGAGCTCGACGATCCACCAGGAGTTGTCGCTCTCGGGCTCTCCCCGGCGGCGGGCCCCCTCGGGTTTGAACGGGGTGCGGGAGGTGATCTTCGCCGGCGCGGTGCGCTTCCCCTCCAGGAGGATGCCGGTGCGCAGGCGCTCGATCTGGGCCTCGGTGGGCCGGCCCTTGACCTTCACCTCATAAGTTTTGGTGCTGCCGTAGCGCGGGTGCGCAATCCGCTGGGCGAAGTCCCCGTCGTCGGTGAGGAGGAGGAGGCCCTCGGTGTTGAAGTCGAGGCGCCCGACGGGCACCAGGGCCTTGCGCAGGGCCGGAGGGATGAAGTCGATGATCGTGGGCCGCTCTTCGGGGTCGGAGAGGGTGGACATGACCCCTTTGGGCTTGTTGAGGAGGAGGTATTTGTGCTCGTGGGAGAGGTGGATGCGCTTGCCTTCCACCTTGATGGCGTCCCGCTCGGGGTCGGCCTTGTCCCCGATCCCGGCAACCTGGCCGTTGACGGTGACGCTCCCCTCCCGGATCAGCTCCTCGGCCTTGCGCCGGGAGGCGATGCCGGCCCGGGCCAGGATCTTCTGAAGGCGCTCCTCGCTCATGGTCGTTATCCCTCCCCCTCCTCCACGGAGACCGCGTCCTGCCGCTCCTCCAGATCCGCCACCTCCCGCAAGAAGCGTTCCTCCTGGTCTTCTCCAGCTTCCAGAGGGGCGCCTTCGACGGTGTCCGCGATCTCCTGGGGGGTTGCCACGAGCTCGGAGAGGCCGGCCAGGGTCTCGCCTCCGGTGCCGAAGCTCTCTTCGAACTCCTCCAGGGGCGGCAGGTCGCGCAGGCTGTTGAGGCCGAAGTGGACGAGGAACTCGCGGGTGGTGCCGTAGAGGAAGGGCTTGCCCACCACCTCCTTGCGGCCGGTGATGCGGACCAGCCGGCGCTCGAGGAGGGTCTTGAGGACGCCCGAGGAGCTCACGCCCCGCAGCTCCTGGATCTCCGGACCGGTGATGGGCTGGCGGTAGGCGATGATCGCGAGGGTCTCCAGGGCGGCCATGGAGAGCTTGTTGCCGCCCGAGACGTCGAAGAAGCGGCGGAGCCAGCTCACCGTCTCGGGGCGGGTGGCGAGGCGCACGCCCCCGGCCACCTCCTCGACCATGACTCCCCGTCCGTCGCCGCCGGCGGCGTAGCGGGCGAGCACCGCTTCCAGGGCCTCGGCCGCGGTTTCGCGCTCCGCCTCGTCGAAGAGCTCCAGGAGCCGGGTGCGCGGGACCGGCTCGGAGGAGACGAAGAGGACGGCCTCGATGGCCGCCTCCATGTCGTGCCGTTCGGTCATCGTCCGATCGCCTCCCGCTCGAATTCGCCGAGCTCACGGGTGGTGCGATAGAGGATCAGGTCTCCGCTCTCCGTCTGGTGCACCCGCACGAGGTTGAGCCGGGCGAGCTCCAGCACGGCCAGGAAGGCCGCGATGGCCTCGGACCGGCAGGAGCGGCTCTTCAGGTCCGTCAGGAGATCGAAGGGGCGGCCGGCGTCCAGCTCCGCCAGGAGCCGGTCGAACTGCCCGCGGACGGAGAAGGCCTCCAGGGTGAGCTGGAGCGGCGGCGGGTGCTCCTTCTCGTAGCGCAGGAGCGCGCCCTTGAGGGCGCCCAGGAGGTCGAACAGGGAGACCTCGCCCAGATCGATCTCAGCCTCCTCGTCCTCGGGAGCCTGGGGAAGGGGCTGGGGCTTGCGCGTCCAGATCCCGGCGCGCAGACGATCCACCTCGGCCAGGGACTGGGCCACCTCCTTGAGGCGCCGGTACTCCAGCAGACGGTCCACCAGCTCCTGGCGCGGATCCTCTTCCGGCTCGCCGTCGGCCCGGGTCGGACGCGGGAGGAGCATCTTGGACTTGAGGTGGATCAGCAGCGCCGCCTCGTAGATGTACTCCCCCGCGATGTCCAGGTTCAGCTCCTCGAGCAGGCCGAGGTAGGCATGGAACTGATCGCAGATGGTGGCCACCGGGATGTCGGTGATCTCCACCTTGTTGATCTTGATCAGGTGGAGCAGCAGGTCGAGCGGCCCCTCGAAGACGGGCAGGTGGACGCGCCACGATTCGGGCAGCAGCGCGGCGACTTCCGGGGCCTCGGCCGCCTGCCCGTCTCCGGAGCCCTCCTCCGGCCTGCGCGGTCCCTTGCGGCTCATCCCTGGACCTTCTGGAACGCCTTGCGGTAGTCGATGCTCATGGCGCCGCGCACCCGCTCCATGGTCTCGCCGGCCTGCTCGCGGGCGCGGCGCGAGCCGTCGAGCAGGATGTCGAAGACGGTGTCGCGGTCGAGCGTCCGCCGCCGCTCGCGCATCGGCTCCAGGAAGCCGTTGACGATCTCGGCGAGCAGCTTCTTGTCGTCCACGCAGCCGATCTCCGCGGCCCGGCACTGGTGATAGACCCGCTCCTGCACGTCCGCGGGGGACAGCAGCTTGTGGAACTCGAACAGGTTGCAGACCTCCGGCCGCCCCGGGTCCTTGCGCCGCAGGCGCTGCGGGTCGGTGAACATCTCCTTGCACTTCTGCCGGATGACGTCGGGCGAAT
>DASQEB010000196.1:0-1581 GCA_035633875.1 Thermoanaerobaculia bacterium | reverse complement strand
CCAGCTCCAGCCCCGAGCGCTCGAAGAAGTCCGGCCAGCGCTCGCCCCCTTCCCCCAGGAGGTCCCGCGAGCCGAGCCGGGAGTTGAACAGGGGGATGTCCCCCGCGAGCAGCTCCCGCCGCTCCGCCGCCACCACCTGTTCGATGGCAGGCGACTCCGCGACCCCCTGCCAGAGGAGATCGAAGTGGCGGTCGCGCTCCAAGGCGTCGCGCAGCAGGAAGGGGTGGAAGCTCTCCTGGAGGAGCAGGGCATAGGAGCGCGTGGGGCGCAGGAGCACCCGGATCTCCTCTCCCGCCATGCGCGAGAGGAGGCCGCCTTCGGCCAGGAGCTCCTCCCGGTGGGTCCGGAGCAAGCGGTAGGCGCGGGTGAAGCCGTCGATCAGGTCTTCCTTGAAGTCGTCCACGTCCACCGGCTCGCCGCCCAGCGAGGGGCGGTTCTCGGCGCCCCGCATCGCGAGCTGCCGGCGCCGGAGCTGCATCGCGTCCGTTCCCCGCTCCTCCCAGTACGGGAAGCGGTCCGGGCTGAGCTGTCCCTCGGGCGAGCCGAGCCCCGACAGGTCGACCCCCTCCCCCGCGCCGCCCCAGAACCGCTGCGGCAGCAGGCCGATGCGGAGGACCGACTCGCCCATGATCTGGTTGGCGATCCAGTCGGCCCCGGAGTCCGCGGGCGCCGAGAGGCGCGGCTGGACGACCGATTCCAGATCGATCAGCAAGGGGTGCTCCCCTGAAGCGATCAGGTTTTCGTAGTGGAAGTCGCTCGCGTCCAGGCCATAGAGCAGGGCGAGCGAGCCGCCCATCCGCTGATAGAAGCGCCGGATCTCTTCCCGCCCGGCAGAGGGGCCGGCCGCGGCGAATTCCATCCACCCGTGCGTCTCCCGGTCCAGCACTCCCAGCCGCCGGAAGGCCGGAACGAAGCCGCGCTCGTTCATCCAGCCGAGAAGGTCCTGGAAGCGCGCGGCGATCCCCATCGGCCGCGGCTTGTAGACCAGGCGCCAGCCCGAGGCGAAGGTCAGCAGGCAGACCGCACGGCCGCCGCGGTGGCGGTCGCCGGCGCCGAAGACCACCGCGGTGACCCGGCCCGGCTCCTCCGCCGGACCGAACGCCGCGCGGACGTCCTCCCAATCCGCCGCCAGCCGGCGCAGCATCTCGATCGACGCGTCGGCCCAGTTGCCCACCCGGAGGACGAGCTGGCGGGCGAGCACCGGATAGAGCTCGAGGAGGCTCAACGCGCCTTCCGGGCGGCGCAGGATCTCCAGGAAGGACGCGAAGCGCTCCTCCGGCGTCTCGCCGGCGGTGCGCCCTTCGAGCCGCGCCACGTTGAGCTCCAGCACGGCGGCGCGGGTGACCGTCCACAGGAGCTGATTGGGCAGTCCGGCCAGGAGCAGCGGCACGATCGTCCCGGGATCGAAGGGCAGGGACCCGCCCGCGGCGGCCATCCCGGAGGCCGCCGCGGCCAGCCGGCGCTCGGCCTCCTGGATCAGCGGCAGGGCCAGAGTCAGAAGGCGGGACTCCGGCTCCTCCAGGACCTCCTCCGGAAACGGGAGAGGCGCCCCGAACGTGGCGCGCGCGAACGCCTCCTCCA
>DASQEB010000195.1:0-15803 GCA_035633875.1 Thermoanaerobaculia bacterium | reverse complement strand
CCCGGGGCTCACGCCCCGGGCTATTCACATGTCGCCCCCTGCGGGGGCTTTCGGCTGTCCTCCCCCAGGTGAGGTCTCAGTGCGACTCGATCTCGAACTGCAGGTCGCCGCCCATGAGGTCGTCGCCCGGCATCTGGATCGACTCCTCCATCTGCTCGCGGGAAAGGTCGGCCGTGAACTGCACGCCCTGGATCCTGAGCCGGAACTCGTCCGGGTTGGAGGCCCGCTTGAGCGCCTCGTCGAGCGTGATCAGGCCGCTCTTGTAGAGCTGATAGAGCGACTGGTCGAACGTCTGCATGCCGTACTGGCTGGTGCCCAGGGCGATCTGCTCGCGGATGAACTTGGTCTTCTCCTTGTTCTCGATGCACTCCCGGATGTAGGCCGTCGAGATCAGGACCTCGGCGGCGGGCACGCGCCCCATGCCGTCGGCCCGGGGCACGAGGCGCAGCGAGATGACGGCCTTGAGCACCTGGGAGAGCTGGATGCGGATCTGCTTCTGGTGGTGCGGCGGGAAGACCGAGATGATGCGGTTGATCGTCTCCGTCGCATCCAGGGTATGCAGGGTGGAGAAGACCAGGTGGCCCGTCTCGGCGGCGAGGAGCGCGGTCTCGATGGTCTCGTAGTCGCGCATTTCGCCGACGAGGATCACGTCGGGGTCCTGGCGGAGGGCCGCCCGGAGGGCGCCCGCGAAGGAGCGGGTGTCGACGTCGATCTCGCGCTGGTTGACGATCGATTTCTTGTCCCGGTGGAGGAACTCGATCGGGTCCTCGATCGTCATGATGTGCTCGGTGCGCGAGCTGTTGATGGAGTCGATCATGGCCGCGAGGCTGGTCGACTTGCCCGAGCCCGTGGTCCCGGTGCAGAGGATGAGGCCGCGCCGCTCCTCGCCGATCCGCTCCAGCACCGGGGGCAGCGTGAGCTCGCGGATGCTCTGGATGCGCGCCGGGATGACGCGGAGCACCAGACCCACGGCACCCCGCTGCTGGAAGACGTTGCAGCGGAAACGGCCGAGCCCAGGCACCGAGTAGGCCACGTCCAGCTCCAGCTCCTCCTTGAAACGCTGCTTCTGGCGGGCGTTCATGATGGAGAACGCCATGGCGATGGTGTCCTCCTGCATGAGGCGCTTGAGCTCGCCCAGGGGAATCAGGTCGCCGTCCACCCGGATCACCGGATGGCCCCCCACCTTGAGGTGGAGGTCGGAGGCCTTCCGTTCCACCGCGATCTTGAGCAGGTCGTTGATGTTCATGCCGCAGCCTCCTGGATGAGCCGTTTCGGGCAGGCTACGAAGCCGCCCGGGCCTCGGCTTCCGCCTCCACCGCCACCGGATTGACGGCGTGGAGCCAGCCGTGGCGGTCCTCGATCTCGCCGGTCACGATGCCGTGGAACCGCTCCATGATCTGCTGGGTGACCGGCCCGGGGCAGGTCTTGCCCACCGGGATCCGGTCCACGGACCGGACCGGGGTGATCTCGGCGGCGGTGCCGGTCAGGAACAGTTCGTCGCAGGTATAGAGATGGCCGCGGGGGACCATCTCGCGCCGCACCGGAATGTCGAGGTCCCCGGCGATGGTGAGCACCGCATCCCGGGTGATCCCCGACAGCAGGGAGGCCGCCACCGGCGGCGTCACGAGCCCGTGGTTGAAATAGAGGAAGACGTTCTCGCCCGAGCCCTCGCTGACGAAGCCCCGGTGGTCGAGGGCGATCCCCTCGATGTAGCCGTTGGTGAGGGCCTCCATCTTGATGAGCTGGGCGTTCAGGTAGTTGCCCGTGGCCTTGGCGACCGCCGGCAGGGCGTCCGGCGAGACGCGGCGCCAGGAGGAGACGCAGACGTCGACCCCGCTCTCGGCCTCCTCGCCGAGGTACTTGCCCCACGGCCAGACGGCGATCGCCACGTCCACGGGCGAGCGCAGGGGGTTGACGCCCAGGGTGCCGAAGCCGCGGTAGACGATCGGCCGGATGTAGCAGGACTCGAACTCGTTGGCCCGGATCGTCTCGGCGACCGCCTCCGTCAGCTCATCTGCGGAATAGGGGATCGGCATGCGGTACACCTTGGCCGAGTTCTCCAGCCGCTCGAGGTGCTCCTGGAGGCGGAAGACCGCGGGTCCCCGTTTCGTCTTGTAACAGCGGATCCCCTCGAACACGCCCGAGCCGTAGTGGAGGGCATGGCTCAAGATGTGGATCGAAGCCTTCTCGAACTCGACGAGCCGGCCGTTCATCCAGATCCAGCGGACACCGGCGAAGGGGTTGGACAAGACGAACCTCCTTTTCAGCGAACTACGGAGAACCCCGATGCTAGCCCGAACCCTCCAGTGCGGTCAAACCGGGGTTCGGGGACAGGAGGATCATGGCCGCCCCGACCAGCGCGGCGGTCTCGACCCGCAGGATGCGCTCGCCGAGGCGGACGGGTCTCCACCCCGCCCTCTGGAGCTCCCGCCGTTCCTCCGGGTCGAGCCCTCCCTCGGGCCCGACGATCAGGGCCCCGACAACCCCGGCGGCCTCCCCCCAGCCCGGTCCGGCCGGCCCGGGGTCGAGGAACCATCTGTGCTCCCCGCAGGAGGCCGTGAGGCTCCCCACCTCCTGCCAGGAGTGGGGACCGGTGACCTCCGGCAGCAACGCGCGGTGGCACTGCTCCACGGCTGCCGCGGCCACCCGCCGGAGCCGCTCCAGGGTCCCGGAGCCGAAGTCCCGCGGCGCCCGGGCCGTGTTGAGGAACCGGACGGCGCAGACCCCCACTTCCGTCGCCTTCTCCACCAGCCAGGAGGCCCGCTCCGGCCGGCAGGTGGGCACCAGGAGCTCCAGCCGGAACGCCGGCTCGTTGGCGGGCGCCGGCTCCCGAAGCTCCACCATGGCGGAGGACCGGTCCACCCGCGCCACCTCCCCCCATCGCGCCCGCCCGCGTCCATCCACCACCCGCATTCGCGCCCCGGTCTCCACCCGCCGCGCCCGGAACAGATGGCGGTAGGCCTCCCCCTCGACCCGGATCTCGGACCGGTCGAAGGAGGCGGGATCGGCGAGGAGGGTGATCAAAACGCCAGGGCCTCCAGCCCCACCCGGAACGCCACCCAGTCCCCCGCCTCCCGGCGGTCCCGCTCGACGAGCCCGAAACCCCGGACGTGGTCGAGCACCTCCCGGCCCTTCTCCGCGAGGATGCCGGAGAGGACCGCCTCGGCCCCCGGGCGCAGCAGGGCGACGAGGTCCGGCATCTCCGGCAGGATCTGCTCCGGCACCACGTTGACCAGGGCCAGGTCGAAGAGGGGGCGCTCGCGGAGGGCCGCGAGCCGGCCGGCGAAGAGGGGGAGGCGCAGTCCGTTCAGCCGGGCGTTGTCCCGCGCGTGGACGGGGGCCGCCGGGTCCACGTCGAAGCCCACCGCGGACCGGGCTCCGAACAGCAGGGCGGCGAAGGCGAGGATGCCGGTGCCCGCCCCCACGTCCAGCACGCGGCGGCCACGCAGGTCCATGTCCTCCAGGAGCTCCAGCGCCAGAGAGGTCGACTCGTGGCTCCCGATGCCGAAGGCGGCGCGGGCGGGCAGGCGGAGGAGGCGCCGCTCCTCGGGCACCTCGGCCGGGTCCTCCTCGGGCTCCCGGGGGTCGATGAAGAGCGACCGGCCCACGGGGAACGGCCGGGCGCGCTCCCGGTACGCCGCCAGCCAGTCGGAATCCGGGACCGGCTCGTCCGCCACCGGCTCGACGCCGGGCGGGAGCGTGCCCCCGGGGGCGCTCCCCGCCGGGAACCAGGCCTCCAGCCGGACCCGGCCGTCGGCGTCGGCGGTGGTCTGCACCCCGAGGGTCCCCGCGAGCCAGAGGTCCCCGACAAAGGGCTCCTCGAGGTCGGGAGGGACGAGGTAGATGCGGCGGAGGTAGGGCATGGCTGAAAGGACGAAAGGACCTAAAGGACCTGAAGGACCAAAAGGACGTCACTGGCCATGTCTCTGTCCTTTAAGTCCCTCAGGTCCTTTAGGTCCTTGCTTTTCTCTCGCTAGCCGAACAGGTTCTTCTTCACGCGGTCGAAGACCCCTTCCTTCTCTTCCCGGACCGGATGCCCCCCGATCTCGGCGAGGCGGCGCAGGAGCTGGCGCTCCTCGTCCGAGAGGTCCCGGGGGTTGGGCACCTCGACCTGCACCGTGACCACGTGGTCGCCCCGGCCGCCGCCGTCCAGCCGGTCGATGCCCTGGCTGCGGAGGCGGAAGTCCCGGCCGTGGGCCGTGCCCGGCGGGATCTCCAGGGACGCCTTGCCGTGCAGGGTGTCCACCTCCACGGTGGTGCCCAGGACCGCCTGGGGATAGCTGATCGAGAGGCGCGAGAGCACGGTCGAGCCGTCGCGGCGGAAGTGCTTGTGGGGCCGGACCTGGAGGACGACGTAGAGGTCCCCCGGGGGACCTCCCCGGCGGCCGTGCTCCCCCTCGCCCGACAGGCGCAGGCGCGCGCCCGTGTCCACCCCGGCGGGGATCTTGACCACGATGGACTTCTCGCGCTCGACCCGCCCTTCGCCCTTGCACTCGGAGCAGGGGTCCGAGACCACCCGGCCCTCGCCCTGGCACTGCGGGCAGGTGCGGGCCACGGTGAAGAAGCCCTGGGTGAAGCGCACCTGGCCGCGGCCGCCGCACGCGGAGCACACGGCCGGAGGCTTGCCGTCGGCGCTTCCCGAGCCGTCGCACGTGCCGCAGGTCTCGAGACGCGGGATGCGCAGCGTGGTCTCCGTGCCGAAGGCGGCCTCCTCGAAGGAGAGCGTCAGGTCGTAGCGCAGGTCCGCGCCCCGCGTCATCCCGTTGCCGCCCCGCCGGCCGCCCATGCCGCCGAAGCCGAAGAAGTCGCCCAGGATGTCCGAGAAGTCGGCGAAGATCGTCGGGTCGAACCCTCCGAAGCCGCCGCCGGCGCCCCCCACGCCCTGGTGACCGAAGCGGTCGTAGCGGGCGCGCTTGTCGGGGTCGGAGAGCACCGCGTAGGCCTCGGCCGCCTCCTTGAACCGCTCCTCCGCCTCCTTGTTGCCCGGGTTCTTGTCCGGGTGATCGCGGACCGCGATCTTGCGGTAGGCGGACTTGATCTCAGCCGCGCCAGCGCTCTTGCCGACGCCCAGCACCTCGTAATAGTCGCGTTTCGCCATGCCTTGCTAACCCTTTGCGCCGAAACCGCCCGTCCGCGTCAGCATCACGTCGGACAGCATGCGGGAGACCGAGTTCAGGTCGTAGATCGCGGCTTCCAGCTCGGCCCGTTTTTCGCCGCCCAGCGCCGTGCGCGCCTGGTGCAGCGTGTCGTGGATCTTGGTCGCGTCCTCTTCCGACAGGACGTCGCGGAACTGCCCGAAGACCCGCTCATTGCTGTAGATCAACCCCTCCAGGCGGTTCTTGAGCTGGCGCAGCTCCCGCCGCTGATGGTCGGCCTGGGAGCTCCTCTCCGCCTCGGCCACCAGGCGCTCCACCTCGCCTTCGGAGAGGCCGCCGGCGGGGTTGATCTGGATGCTCTGCGAGAGGTTGGTCGCCATGTCCCGGGCCGACACGTTCACGATGCCGTTCGAGTCGATGGCGAACGTCACCTCGATCTGGGGAACACCGCGAGGGGCCGGCGGTATGCCCACCAGCTCGAAGCGGCCCAGGGACTTGTTCTCGGCGGCGATCTGGCGCTCCCCCTGGAGGACGTGGATCTCCACCGTCTGCTGGTTGTCCACCACGGTGGTGAAGATCTGGGTGCTCTTGGTGGGGATCGTCGAGTTGCGCTCGATGAGGCGGGTGAACAGGCCGCCCTGCGTCTCGACGCCGAGCGAGAGAGGGGTGATGTCCAGGAGCACGAGGTCCTTGATGTCGCCCCGGAGGATGCCGCCCTGGATCGCAGCGCCCATGGCCACCACCTCGTCCGGGTTGATCTCCCGGTTGGGCTTGCGGCCGAAGATCCGCTCCACGGTGCGGATGACGAGGGGCGAACGGGTCTGGCCCCCCACCAGCAGAACCTCGTCGATCTGATCGGCCCGCAGGCCCGCCTGCTTCATGGCGTCCTGGCACGGTCCTTCGGTCCGCTCGACCAGGTCGCCCACGAGGTCCTCGAAATGCTCCCGGGTGAGCACCTGGGCAAGGTGGCGGGGCCCCGTCCGGTCGGCGGAGATGAACGGCAGGTTGATCGGCGCCTCGTCGGCGGTGGAGAGCTCGCACTTGGCCCGCTCGGCGGCCTCCTTCAACCGCTGGAGGGCCATGCGGTCCTCCCGCAGGTCGATCCCCGTCTCGGTCCGGAAGCCCTCGATGAGCCAGTCCATGATCCGCTGGTCGAAGTCCTCGCCGCCCAGGTAGGTGTCGCCGGAGGTGGAGCGGACCTCGAAGATGCCCTGGGAGAGCTGGAGGATCGAGATGTCGAAGGTGCCACCCCCCAGGTCGTAGACGACGATGGTGTTGGCCGCTCCCGAGCGGTCCAGGCCGTAGGCCAGGGCGGCGGCCGTGGGCTCGTTGATGATGCGCAGCACCTCGAGGCCGGCGATCCTGCCGGCGTCCTTGGTGGCCTGCCGCTGCGAGTCGTCGAAGTAGGCGGGGACGGTGATCACCGCCTCCCGGACCTCCTCTTGCAGCTCCTCCTCGACGAACTCCTTGATCTCCCGCAGGATCAGGGCCGAGACCTCCTCGGGGCTGTACAGCCGGTCCCGGATCTCGATCTTGACGTCCCCGTTGGGGGCCTCGACCAGGCTGTAGGGGAGGATGCTCCGGGCCGTGTCCACCTGGGAGTCCCGGAACTTGCGCCCGATCAGCCGTTTGACGGCGAAGATCGTGTTCTGGGGATTGGTGATCGCCTGGCGCTTGGCGATGGGACCGACGAGGCGGTCCCCCTCCTCGGAAAAGGCGACGATGGACGCCGTCGTCCGGCTCCCCTCGCGGTTCGCCAGCACGAGCGGCACGGTGCCCTCCACGATCGCGGCGCAACTGTTGGTCGTACCCAGGTCGATGCCGAGGATCTTGCTCAAGCGTACCTCACCGATGGATGGCCCTGCGGGGCGAAGTTCGGCCTATTGTACGTGCTTTGCGGCTGGAACACCCGCAGAGGCCCCTGGAACACGCCGACCTGCGACGGCTCGAAACGGTGCCCTACAGCGCCGGACCCGCCTCGCCGCTCCCCTCGGAGCCGCCCGGCTGCTCCAGGGGCACCGCCACCTTCACCATGGCCGGGCGCAGCAGGCGGTCGTGCAGGGTGTAGCCGCGGCGCAGCTCGCCGGTCACGGTGGGCTGCCGGACCTCGTCGCTCTCCTCCCGGGTCACCGCCTCGTGGACGGTGGGATCGAACGGCTGGCCCACCGCCTTGACCTCCTGCACACCGAAGCGGCGCAGCAGCTCGGCCATCTGGCGGTGGATCATCTCCACTCCCCGTTTCAGATCCTCGGCCGAGCCGCCCGCCGAGAGGGCGAGGTCGAGGTTGTCCATCACCGTCAGGAACTCGCGCATCGGCTCGAGGAGGGCATAGCGCCTCAGGTCCTGCCGCTCGCGCTCGCTGCGCTTGCGGAAGTTGTCGAAGTCGGCCAGGGTCCGCATGGAGCGGTCCCGCAGGTCGGCGATCTCCTGCCGCAGCCGGGCCACCTCGTCCTCGCCGGCTCCGGCGGCAGGAGCGGACTCCTGCCGCGAGCCGGCCTCGACCCCTTCCACCGCCGCCACGGCATCCCGCAGGGCGGCCTCCATGTCCGGGGTCTGCTCGTCCAGATCGAGCGACACCGTGTCACCCGTGTTCTTCGTTTCGTCTGCCATCGCTCCTCGCTCCTCGAAATCTATTTCCTGTTGCCACCGGTGAAGGCCTCGGCCAGCGCCTTGCTCAGGACCTCGCCGAGATAATGCACCAGCGGAATGACCTTCTGGTACTCCATCCGGGAGGGGCCGAAGATGCCCAGGGTGCCGAGCGGCTTCTCCCCCACGCCGTAGGAGGTGGCCACCAGGCTGAAGTCCAGCTCCGAGGTCAGGGCGCTGTCCTCGCCGATCACCACCCGGACGCCGTCCCCCCGCATGCACTGGGTGAGCATCGCGACCAGCCGGGCCTTGTCCGCGAACGCCTCGAACAGTCTGCGCACCCGCTGGACGTCGGCCAGCTCGGGCTTGGTCAGGAGCATGGTGGTGCCGTCCATCAGCACGCCCGGCGTGCCCACGTCGAGGCCGCTCCTGGCGAGATCGATGGTGACGGCCAGCATGCGGTCCATCTGGACCCGCTCCTCGGTCATCATCCGCAGCAGGCGGTCCCGGATCTCGCGCAGGGTCTGTCCGGCGAAGTTCTCCGTCAGGTAGTTGGAGATCCGCACCAGCTCCTCCCGCGGGACCTCCTCCTCGGTCTCGATCACCTTGTTGTCGATGAACCCGGTCGTCGAGACGACGACGCAGAGGACCTTCCGGCCCGACAGGGGGACGAACTCCACGGTCTTGAGCACCGTGTCGCCCAGCGCCGGGGTGACCACGATCCCCACCTGGCTCGACAGCTCCGAGAGCAGGTGGGTGGCCGTCTCCATGACCCGATCGGCGTCGTCGCCCCGCTTGAGGTTACTTTCGATGTAGCGCCGCTCCCGGGCCGGGACCTCTCGCGTCTCCATCATCGACTCGATGAACAGGTGGTAGGCCGCCGCCGTCGGCACCCGCCCGGCCGAGGTGTGGGGCTGGGTGAGGTATCCCCACTCCTCCAGGTCGGCCATCACGTTGCGGATCGTCGCCGCGGAGAGCCCCAGGTTGCCGTGCTTGGCCACCGAGCGGGAGCTGACCGGCTCGGCGCTCAGGATGAAGGTCAGAATGACATCCTTCAGGATCTCCCGATCCCTGGGCGTCAGCTTTCCCGGATCTTTGACATCCATACGGCGGTCTCGTTGTGGTCGCTGCTAGCACTCTCCCTACAAGAGTGCTAACGCAGGATACCCGCACCCCCCTTCCGTGTCAAGATGCAGGTCGGGGCAAACCATTGAAGATACGGAAGTTCGCGCTCTCCTTGCCAGGGGGCGCGAGGCGGTCTATCGTTGCCGCCGTGGGTGACTCCCCAGCCCCTCTGGCAGATCTCCGTTTCTCCCTCGCCGGACCCGGCCGGGTCGGCGCGAGCCTCGGCCGCTGGCTCACGGCGGCCGGGGCGGAGCTGGTGGCGGTGGCCGGGCGGCGCGCAGGCGAGCCCGCCTGGCCGGACGGACCGCTCCGGATCCTCCTGGAGGATCTGGAGACGGCCGGGCAGGACCTGCTGCTCCTCGCCGTGAGCGACGGCGACCTGGCGGGTGCCGCCGCCGTGCTCGCCCGGCGCCCCCAGGCCCGGGTGGTCCTCCACACCTCGGGGAGCCTGGACGCCTCGGTGCTCGCCCCCGTCCGGGGGGCGGGAACGGCCGTGGGCTCTCTCCACCCCCTGAAAGCCTTCCCCCGGCCGGCGCCGGACCCGGCGGAGGCGCGGGGGGTGTTCTTCGCCGTGGACGGCGGCGCCGAAGCCCGCGCGCTGGCCCACCGGATCGCCGCCGCCTGGGGGGCCGTCTCCGCCGAGGTGCCGCCCGAGGCCCGCCCCCTCTACCACTTTGCGGCCAGCCTGGCCGCCGGCGGGGTTGTGACTCTCCTCGCCACCGCCGCGGAGATCGCGGACAAGCTGGGCCTCCCCCCCGAGGTGGCCCGGGGCTACACCGAGCTCGCCCGCGGCGCGGTGACCGCCGCCCGCGACACCCTGGACGCCGGCCGGCCGCTGGGCGCCGCCATCACCGGGCCGGCCGCCCGGGGCGACCGCGAGACCCTCCGCCGCCACCTGGAGGCCCTCCGCCACGTCGCCCCCCGCGACCTTCCGCTGGCGGTGTTCCTTATTCTGGAGACCCTCCACCAGCGGGAGTAGGGCCTCTCCGGCGGCTCTGGCTCTTTCCTAAGAAATGTCGCCAACTCCTGATTGACGCCACCCGGGGGGCCGGTGCTATGCTCCGTGGTCCCATTCAGGCCCCAGTCCAGCTATGGTTTTTTTCAATTACAGCACGATGCAGATGGCGGCCAAGGTCGTCTATTACGGCCCGGGTCTCTGCGGCAAGACGACCAACCTCCACTTCATCTATCAGCACACGACGCAGGAGTCGCGGGGCGAGATGGTGTCTCTCGAGACCGAGACGGACCGCACGCTCTTCTTCGACCTGCTGCCCATCGACGTCGGGTCGATCGCCGGCTTCAACACCCGCATCCAGCTCTACACCGTCCCCGGCCAGGTCTTCTACAACACCACCCGCAAGCTGGTGCTCAAGGGGGTGGACGGGGTGGTGTTCGTGGCCGACTCGCAGCGCGCCATGCTCCAGGCCAACCTCGAGTCGTTCAGGAACCTGGAGGACAACCTGGCGGAGATGGGGCTCAATCTCGAAACGCTCCCCGTCGTCCTCCAGTTCAACAAGCGCGACCTCCCGGACATCTGCACCGTCGAGGAGATGAACGCCGCCCTGAACCCGGGGGGCTGGCCGTACTTCGAGGCCTCGGCGGTCACCGGCGAGGGGGTGTTCGAGACCCTCAAGGGGATCTCCCGGCAGACGCTGCTCTCCCTGAAGAAGCGCCTCGGGCGGAGCGACACGGCCTCCCCGCCGGCGCGGCCCGCCCCGGCGGCGCCACGACCGGCCCCGCCGGCGGCCCCTCCCGCTCCTCCACCGGCCGCTCCTCCTCTGTCGGGGTCCCATCCCCAGGTCGCCCCGCCGGCGCCGGCCGCCCCTCCCGCGTCCGCGGCGCCGGCCCACTCGGGCGCGCACCCGCAGATCGCCACACCGGGCACGGCCGCGGCGCCCCGTCCGGCGGCCTCGAAGCCGAAGACGGTGGACGTGCTGGGCGAGCTCGAGAAGCTCCGGCGGGAGGCCATGCAGCAGCCGGCCGCGGCCTCTGCAGCCGCTCCGAAGGCCGCGTCCACGAACGGCCGGGGGGAGGTCTCGCGGACGGTCGAGCTGACCCTCAAGCGGTCGGATTTCCAGCGCGCCCGCCGCTTCCTGGTGAGCTTCCAGGTGGAAGACGAACAGCACCAGGTGATGGACGCGGTCCGCGACCTCCAGGTCGACCTCAAGGACGTCGCCGGCCTGGAAAAGCTCCTGCTTCGCCTGAACATCGCCTTGAACGCCAAGGAGTGAGGGGCGTGCGCTGCCCCTTCTGTACCGAGAACCGCGACCGCGTGGTCGACTCCCGCGAGAGCCGCGACGGTGCGACCATTCGTCGCCGGCGGGAGTGCCTGGGCTGCGGCCGCCGGTTCACCTCCTACGAGGCGATCGAGGACATTCCGTATATGGTGGTCAAACACGACGGCTCGCGGGAGGAGTTCAGCCGCAAGAAGCTCCTGGGCGGGCTTCTCAAGGCGTGCGAGAAGCGCCCCATCCCGTTGAAGAAGCTGGAGGCGATCGTGGACGAAGCCGAGGGGATGCTGCACGACCAGGAGGACCGGGAGATCTCGACGGCCGAGATCGGCTCCGCCGTGATGGAGCGGCTGCGCGAGCTCGACCAGGTCGCCTATGTGCGCTTCGCCTCCGTGTACCGCCGTTTCGAAGACATCGACGCGTTCATGGACGTGGTCAAGTCCCTCCTCCAGGTGGACAGCCCGGACAGGGGAAGGAAGGAAGCCTGAGCATGGCCGCCAAGTACGCACCGCTTCTGCTGATCTCCCGCTTCCAGGCCGAGTTGGACCGCCTCTTCCAGGAGGCGGTGCGGCTCGGCGAATCCGAGCTCCCCCTCGGCGAGTGGCAGCCGAGCGTGGACGTCGTCGAGACGCCGTCCTCGATCCTGCTCCTGGCCGAGGTCCCGGGCTTCTCGGCGGCCGACCTCAAGGTCGAGGTCCGGGGGACGATCGTCACCCTCTCCGGGACCAAGTCGACCCAGCTCCCCGACGGCGTGCAGCGGGTGAAGTTCCATTGCCTGGAGCGGGGGCACGGCCGCTTCTGCCGTGAGGTCCACCTCTTCTCCGCGATCAACACCCATCAGGGGACGGCGCGGCTGGCCGATGGCCTGCTGACCATCGAGTTCCCCAAGATCGAGGACAAGCGGCGCGAGGCTCGGGTATTGCATATCGAGGAGAGCGAGAGGACCGAGGCATGAGCAAACCTGCAGGAGAGCCCCAGGACGACCTGATCAAGATCCCCGACGTTCTGCCCGTCCTCCCCCTCAAGGACACGGTCGTTTTCCCCTACATCATCCTTCCCCTGTCCGTCGGGCGGGACAAGAGCGTGCTCGCCGTAGACCGCGCCCTCTCCGAGAGCCGGGTCATCATGCTCGTGGCCCAGCGGGACCCGGCCCTGGACAACCCCGGCGAGGAGGACCTCTTCGCCGTCGGCACGGCGGCGGTGATCATGCGGATGCTCAAGCTCCCGGACGGCCGCATCCGCATCCTCGTCCAGGGCCTCTCCCGCGCCCGCGTCGTCCACATCAGCCAGACCGAGCCCTACATCCAGGGCCGGATCGAGCGCATGGACGAGCCCCGTTCGGAGGCGGCGCCGCTCGAGATCGAGGCGCTGGTGCGCAGCATCAAGGAGAGCCTGGACCGGGTCGTGACCCTGGGCAAGGGCATCTCGGCCGAGGTCATGGTCATCGCCGCCAACCTGGAGGACCCCGGGCGTCTTGCGGATCTCGCGGCGAGCAACCTGGAGCTGAAGCTGGAGGAGGCGCAGGACGTCCTGGAGACCCTGGACCCGATCGAGCGCCTGCGCAAGGTGAGCGGCCTGCTGGTGCGGGAAATCCAGGTGCTCACCATGCAGCAGGAGATCTCCTCGCAGGCCCGGGGAGAGATCGATCGCAGCCAGCGGGAGTACTTCCTGCGCCAGCAGCTCAAGGCCATCCAGCAGGAGCTGGGCGAAGGCGAGGAGCTGGCCGAGGAGATCGCGAGCTACCGGCGCCTCGCCGAAGAGAAGAAGATCTCCGACGACGCCCTGGAAGAGATGGAGCGCCAGATCCGGCGCCTCGAGCGGAGCCATCCCGAGAGCGCCGAGACGCAGATCATCCGGACCTATCTGGACTGGCTCACCGCCCTGCCCTGGGGCAACACCTCCGAGGACAACCTGGACCTCGCCAACGCCCAGCAGGTGCTGGACGAGGACCACTACGACCTCGAGAAGATCAAGGAGCGGATCCTCGAATACCTGGCGGTCCGCAAGCTCAAGTCCGACACGCGCGGCCCGATCCTCTGCTTCGTCGGTCCCCCGGGAGTGGGCAAGACCTCCCTCGGCCGCTCCATCGCCCGCGCCCTGGGGCGCAAGTTCGTCCGCATCTCTCTGGGCGGCGTGCGCGACGAGGCCGAGATCCGCGGCCACCGGCGGACCTATGTGGGGGCGCTGCCCGGCCGCATCGTCCAGGGCATCCGCCAGGCGGGGACGAGCAACCCGGTCTTCGTGCTCGACGAGATCGACAAGATCGGCGCCGACTTCCGGGGTGACCCGTCCTCGGCCCTGCTCGAGGTCCTGGACCCGGAGCAGAACTTCAGCTTCGTCGATCATTACCTGGGCGTGGCCTACGACCTGTCGCGGGTGATGTTCATCGCCACGGCGAACATGCTGGAGCCGATCCAGCCGGCGTTCCTCGACCGCATGGAGCTCATTCGACTCTCGGGCTACACCCAGGAGGAGAAGCTGCGCATCGCCCGCCTGCACCTCATCCCGAAGCAGATGGCGGAGAACGGCATTACCGCAAGTCAGATCGAGCTCACCGACGAGGGGGCCGCCGAGATCATCTCCGGCTACACCAAGGAGGCGGGCCTGCGCAATCTCGAGCGGGAGATCGCGGCGATCTGCCGCAAGGTTGCCGTCCGCGTGGCCCGGGGCGAGGCCGAGAAGGTGATGGTGGATCCCGAGAAGGTCCAGGAGCTCCTGGGACCCCGCAAGCACTTCACCGAGGAGCTCCTCGAGCGCGACAGAGTGGGCGTTGCCACCGGCCTCGCCTGGACCGCGGTGGGCGGCGACCTCCTTTTCATCGAGGTGGTCGCCGTGCCCGGCAAGGGCCAGCTCCTGCTCACCGGCCAGCTCGGCGACGTGATGAAGGAGTCGGCCCAGGCCGCCCTCTCCTACGCCCGGGCCTACGCCGGAGCCCACGGCATGGCCGACGACTTCTTCGCGAAAAATGACGTCCACGTGCACGTGCCCGCCGGATCGATCCCCAAGGACGGTCCCTCGGCGGGCATCACCATCGGCACCGCGATCCTCTCCGTGCTCACCGGGCGCGCCGTGAACCGCCGGGTGGCAATGACCGGAGAGATCACGCTGCGCGGCGACGTGATGCCCATCGGCGGATTGAAGGAGAAGACCCTGGCGGCCAAGCTCGCGGGCATCCATACGGTGATCGTTCCGAAGCTCAACCGTCGCGATCTCTCCGAGATCCCCGACGCGATCAAGGAAGGGCTCACGTTCCATTTCGTGGATCACATGGACGACGTGCTGAAGCTCGCTCTGGTGGACGGCGAATTCGTGCCGAAGGAGACGCCGACGGCCATGGTGGAGAACGAGCAGCCGCAGGCCGCGTCCGTGTAAATTTTCGGTAAAACTTTTTCTTCTCCATGCCGCCGCTCACCGGGGAAGACCGGCTGCTCCGCTGGCTTCGTTCGCGGCTCGATTCCTCTCTGATCGGTGACGACGCCGCGGTCCTGCCGCCGGGAGGATCGTTCGCGGTCACGATGGACAGTCAGATCTCCGGCGTGCATTTCGTTGCCGACCTCGATCCGGCGATCCTCGCCCGCCGCCTTCTCGCGATCAATCTCTCCGATCTGGCGGCCATGGGAGCGGCACCCGCCTACGCCTTTCTCGCCCTTTCGACGCCCGACGGTTTCGATCACCGCCGCTTCTTCCGTTCGCTCCTTGCGGCCTGCCGCCGTCATGATGTGACGCTGGCGGGAGGGGACCTGGCGCGAAGCCCCGGAGGCACTGTCGCAACGCTCACGTTGATGGGAAAGAAACCGGAGGGAGGACGCTGGCTCCGTCGCGGGGATGCCCGCCCCGGTCACGATCTGTGGCTGGGGGGCCCGGTGGGCGAGTCCGCGGCGGGCGCGGTCCTCGTCGATCGCGGAGCACGCCTCGCGGGATCGCACGTCGAACTGTCAGAGGCTTTCGCCAGAGCACCCGCTTCCTTGCGATCGGCGGCGCGCCGGGCGGTGCGCCGGCATCTGCTGCCGGAGCCGCAGCTCGCGCTGGGAGCGTGGCTGGGCCGGCAGGAGGAAGGAGCGGCCATGGACGTTTCCGATGGAGTGGCTCGCGACCTCCACCGATTGTGCCGCGAAAGCGCCGCCGGCGCCGAGATCATCGCGGAAGCGATCCCCTTTCCGACCGGCTTGGCCGCGCTCTGCGAAACGATCGGAACCGATCCCCTCGCTCTGGCTCTCGGCGGCGGGGAGGATTACGTTCTGCTGTTCACATTGCCGGCCGGCACGGCTCCGCCCGCTCGTTTCGGCTGCCGCCGGATCGGAAGGATCACACACGAACAGCGGATTCTTCTCATCCGGGATGGGTCCCACGCCGCCGATCTGCCCGCCCTCGGATGGGACCATCTGGCGGGCGCCGCACGGTGACAATAAAAAACCCCGGCGGTGAAGCCGGGGCTCTGAGAGCGGCAAGCGGAGCGCTGCTCAGCTCAGCTCAGCGGAAGAGCTTCTGGAGACTCCGGACGAAGCCGCGGAATCTCTTCTCCAGGCTCTGCTGCGACTTTTCGATCGAGCGGAGACGCTGATTGATCGCACCCGTCTCGGCGCCGCCGGACGCCGCTGCGGTGCGTCCGCGGCCACGACCGCGCGCTGCAGGCGCTGCGGTTCCCTTCTTGCGACCGCCGCGGCCGCTCTCCGATCGAAGCTGACGGAAGACATCCACCGCCTCGGGATGGAAGCGCCGCGCGCGACCCTTTCCTTCGTGCGGCAGCCGGTTGGAGTGAAGACGG
>DASQEB010000194.1:0-2338 GCA_035633875.1 Thermoanaerobaculia bacterium | reverse complement strand
AAGCGCCTGAAGAACTCGCCGGGCTCGCCGGCTTCGAGGATCAGATAATCGCGTCCGGCCCTCCCCAGGAAATAACCGAGTTGCAATCCGGCCGGCCCCGCGCCGAGGATCAGATAGGTGTGGTGCCTGCTGTCCTGCTGGTTGCTGCTCGTGTCCATCGCGTACCTCCTTCAGACCGCAGCTACGGCCTGATCGATCAGCCGGTTGAGCTCGATCTCCGTTTTGTCGGCGATCGCCGGGGTCTCCATGATCCTCTGAATGAGGGCCTCCAACTCGCGGCCGCGGCGCAGCGCTTCCGCGTAGGGAGTGGCCTTGAAGGTGACCATCGAGTAGAGCGAGACGAAGCGCTCGGGATCGAGCTCGGAAAGCCTCTTTTCGATCCGCTTCTTCAGGTGGAAGGTGGGTTTGCCGACGGAGTCCCGGAGCTCGTTGAAGTGGTGGAGGGAGAGGTCCGACACGGCATCCGCATCGGGCTTCCTCCTCGTCTGATAGGCGTTGAAGACCGCCCGCCAGTCGAAGCCGTGCTCCTCCAGACAGTCGTCGAGCACAAGGCAGTCCTCGAATCCGGCGTTGACTCCCTGGGCGAAGAACGGCACGATGGCGTGCGCCGAGTCGCCGATCAGCGCCACCCGTCCATCGAAGGTCCAGGGGAAGCAGCGGATGGTCACCAGGTAGTTGATGCGGTGGCCGAAAAAGTCCGCCACGGCATTGGGCATGTAGTCGACGGCGTCCGGGAAGGAGTTGGAGAGGAAACGCAGCAGGTCCCGCTCCGTGCGGAGCGCGCCGAAGGAAGGCTCGCCTTCGAGCGGCAGGTGGAGCGAGCAGACGATGCTCCCGTCCAGGTTGGGCAGTCCCAGGAGCAGGTAGCCGCCCCGCGGCCACAGGTGCACGGAGAGCCGCTGGTCGGCCCAGGGCACCCCTTCGATCGACGGCATGTTGAGCTCGGAGTAGCCGTGGTCGAGATAGAGCTGCGAGTAGTTGAACCGTGGCAGCCGCTCGAGCCGGGAGCGGATCTTCGAGAAGACTCCATCGGCGCCGAAGACCCGGGTCGCCTCCTCGTTGTGGACGAGGCCGGTCTTCGCGTCCTCGAACTGCACCGTGGTGGTGGTCGGCTCCAGGTCCAGGCACCTCTCGTCGAAGCGGAACGCCACGCCGAAGCTCTTCTCCGCGAAGTCGATGAGCACGCGGTTCAGGTCGTTGCGCAGGATCGCGTAGGTGCACTCCCCGTTGTCGCCGTAAGGCTGGAAGACCACGCCCCCGTGCTCGTCGTGGATGAGACGCCCGTAGGAGGGCACACAGCAGGCGCGCACCGCGTTGCCGATCCCCACCCGGTCGAGGGCCTTGAAACCCCGCTCGCAGAGGCTCAGGTTGATCGACGAGCGTTGCGCCGAAAGGTCCACCAGCCGCGGGTCGGAGCAGCGGTCGTAGACCTCCACGCGCAGCCCCCGACGGGCCAGATAGATGGAGAGAAGAGAGCCCACGAGGCCGGCCCCTACGATGAGGATCCTTTCGTCCCGGCCGGCTTCCCGGCCGTCCTGCGTCACGCTTCGATTCCGAGACACGGCTCGTCCTCCATGCGCGCCAGCCCTGCGGGCCGGCGCCGGTTGAGCGAATCCTCGAGCCGCTCCGCCACCTCCTGGACGTGGGGCGCGAGCAGCAGGGTGTAATGGTTTCCAGGAACGGTCGTCGCTTCGACCGGGCCGGCCAGCAGGTCCCCCCAGGCCATTGCGGCGGGGGCGGCGCCGCCGGCCACGCCTTCGGCGGCGGCGAGCAGGAGGACCTCCCCACCAAAGGAGGCGCCGGGCCGGTAGCGGGCTGCGGCCGCAGCGTTGGCCTGGAAGACGCCGACCAGGCGCCGCAGCCGCTCGCGGCCGCCCCGCTCAGGCAGGAGCCCAGCCTCCCGCACCCGGGCGAGGAGCAGGTCCTGCCGCGCCTCGGAATCGAGTTTGGCGAGCTCCTCCAGGTCTCCCCGGTCCCCGGCGGGGCGGCCCGACGAGAGGTCCTGGAAGAACCAGAGGAGGAGCTCGGCCTCGGCCGGAGGGGCTTCCGTCCCCCCTGCCGGCACGGGAACGCTGTCGAGCAGGGCGAGGAGCGAAACCTCCTCCCCTTGGCTCTCCAGCCGCCGTGCCATCTCGAAGGCCACGAGCCCTCCGAAGGACCATCCGCCCAGAGCCCAGGGGCCTTCCGGCCGGACCTCCCGGAGCAGGCGGAGATAGTCCTCCGCCATCTCCTCGACGGCCCGGTGCGGCTCCACGCCGTCCGCCAGCCCCCGGGCCTGGAAGGCCCAGACGGCCCGCCGTCGTCCCAGCCGGCGGGCGAGCTCCAGGTAGGCGAGGAC
>DASQEB010000193.1:0-18573 GCA_035633875.1 Thermoanaerobaculia bacterium | reverse complement strand
CAGGATGTCGAACGCTCCCTCGCTGGGGAAGTTGTTGTAGTCGGCCGAGTTGTAGCGCAGCGAGGCCTGGGTGCCGGCGCCGAGGCTGGCGTCGATCTTCGCCAGGTAGGTCTCCTGGTCCTCCTTGCTGTCGAACCGGATCTCGCGGTCGAGCGGGCCGCCCAGGAGCTGCTCCACCCGGGCGAGGAAGGCGGCCTGCTGCTCCGCCGGCAGGCCCACGAAGAGGTTGTCCTGGCGCACGTCGCGGACGAAGAGGGGCTCGGAGATGTCCTGGAAGTCGCCGTTGAGGAAGAAGTGGATGCGGTCGCGCTGGATCGGGCCGCCCACGGCGAAGCCGTACTGGTCCGAGTCGCGGGCTTCGAAGAATTCTTCGACCCGCTCGCCGCCCAGGGTGGCGGAGCGCTCGTCCGCCCAGTCGGCGTCGCGGCGGAAGTAGAAGACCTCGCCGTTGAGCTCGTTGGTGCCGCTCTTGGTGATCGCGTTGAGCGTGGCGCCCACACCCTTGGCGTACTCAGCCTTGTAGCTCGAGCGGAGAACCTGAAACTCCTGGATCGCGGCCTGGCTGAACACGAACGGCGCCTCGGTGCCGCCCCGCTCCTCCCCGAAGAAGTCCGAGGTCGCATCCGCGCCGTCGATGTTGTAGTCGCTCTGGATGCCCCGGGCCCCGTTGAGCGAGACCCTCTCACCGAAGGCCTCGCCAGCACCGGGGGTGAGGAGGATGAGGTCGCTGAAGTCCCGGCCGAGGATGGGCAGGTTCTCGATCTGCTCCCGGGTGACCGAGACCGTCAGGCCCGCCTCGGTCGTGTCCACCACGGGTGCCTCCGCGGTGACGGTGATCTCCTCGGCCAGCTCGGCTCCGAGTTGGAGGCGGACCGTCGTCGTCGTGCCGAGCAGCACCTCGACGTTTTCCTGCGTCGCCGTCCGGAAGCCGGAGAGCTCGGCCGTGATCCGATAGGTTCCGGGGGGGAGGAGGCCCACCGCGTAGTCCCCGTTCCCGCCGGTCACCACCGTGCGGGACAGGCCGGTGTTCACGTTCGTCGCCGTCACGGTCACTCCCGGCAGGACGGCGTCGCTTTCGTCCACCACCCGGCCGGCGATCTCGCCGGTTGTGGAGCTGGTCTGAGCAAAAGCGCCGGTCGCCAGGGCGAAGGCGCACAGCAGGACGGTCAGGACTGACCTTGTTCGCGTGGACATCGTTTCCCTCCTTCGGCTGAGTCTGAAGCGAACGATCTAGGGAGGCCGCACCGGGCGAGTCTTCGCCCCGGGCGTGCCGACCTGAACACGGGAATGTTACAGGAGTGTGCCGGGGGCATCATCCCCTTCGCGGTAGGATACTCCGGCTACACCGGAAGGAGACGATCGTGGCCATTCGTGAAGGCGCCTGGGACTGCCCCTCTTGCGGCCGCAAGGGGAACCGTGGACCCGAGAAATACTGCGGCGGCTGCGGGGCGCCCCGCGGCCCGGAGGTGAAGTTCTACCTGCCGGAGGATGCTGCCGAGGTCACCGATCCCGAGGCCCTGAAGCGGGCTCGAAGCACCCCCGACTGGATCTGCGAGTTTTGCGGCGCGGACAACCGCGCCGAGAACGCGTTCTGCTCCGGCTGCGGCGCTCCCCGGGACGGCGCCAAGACCCGCCAGGTCGTCGAGCACCGCTTCGACGCCCAGCCTGCGGCCCCGCCGCCTCCTCCCTCCTCCAAGGGAGGCCTGGGCTCCCGCGTCGCCAGGTTCGGCTGTCTTGGCCTGATCGCCCTGGTCGCCCTTGTCTGGTTCCTGGGCAGGCCGCGGGAGACCACCCTCACCGTCACCGGCCACGAGTGGATGCGGTCCGTCGAAGTGGAGGCCTTCCGCCCGGTGGCGGAGGAGGCGTGGGAGGGAGAACTGCCGAGCGGCGCCCGTTCCCTCTCGAGCCGGCGGGAGGTCTACCGTGTCAACCGGATCCGGACCGGGACCGAAACCAGGACTCGCACCGTCAGCGAACAGGTCCAGACCGGCACCGAGCGCGTCAAGGTCGGCGTCCGCGACCTCGGCAACGGCTACTTCGAAGACATCTACGAGGACCGCCCCGTGTACGAGACGCGCACCCGGGAGGAGACCTACGAGGAGCCGGTCTACCGCGAGGAGCCCGTCTACAGGAACCGCATCCGCTTCGAGGTGGACAGATGGGTCCGGGATCGGGAGCCCAGGGCCGAGGGGCGCGGCCTCGCTCCCCGCTGGCCCGACCCGGCCCTCGGCGCTCGGGAGCGGGAGTCGAAGCGCACCGAGCTCTACAAGGTCACCTTCGAGGACGAGGACGGCGACGACTACGCCTGGGAGGCCCGCAGCGAGGCCGAGTGGAGGTCCTACCGGGAAGGGCAGTCCTACAAGGGAAAGGTGCAGGGCTCCAAGATCATGGAGCTGGAGTCTCCGGAGCAGGGATCGTGATCGATTCACCCGGGGCCGAGACGCTGCAAATGAAGGTAGGTCTTGGGTTTTCTTACGATTCGAACCGCTGTACCATCTCCCGAACATGATCTGCCCGAAATGCCGGTTCGAGCAACCGGACTCGAACACCGAGTGCCCGGGATGCGATGTTCTGTTCGCCCATCTCCGGGAAAGGCAGGCCGCCGGGGGAGCGTGGACCGGCCTCCGGTGGCGGCGGTGGGGGTGAGCCGGCTGGTGATGCCGGCGTCGTTCGCGTGAGGTGGATGGGCTCTCGCCCGGCCATCGCGGGTCCTGGCGGAGCAGGAGCGCGCTCCTGCGGGATCTTGAGAGGAGTAATTTTCCTGTTTTTGGTACCGGCAGGAAGGAACACGCGACGACGGTAACGAACATCGGTTTGATGTTTCGATCTCCTGGCGACGTGGCGTTGTTTGCCGCTTCAAGATAGCGCCTGAATCGGCTACGATACGTGCCCGTTGAGTCTTGTCACGTCCACATCAGACACCGGAGAGGCGGTCACCCATGAGTGATGTCGTCCAGAAGTTCTGGGGCTTCTGCCATACGCTGCGTCACGACGGCATCGATTATGGCGACTACATCGAACAGATCACCTATCTGCTCTTCCTCAAGATGGCGGACGAGCGGGCGATCGATCTGAGCCGTCTGACGGTGCCGGGTACCGTCGGGCCCCGGATGGACTGCTCCTGGCCGGAGCTGGAGCGCAGGTCGGGGGCGGACCTGACGGAGCACTACGCGGGAGTCCTGCGCATGCTCGGGCGGCAGCCGGGGATGCTGGGCGAGATCTTCGCCGGTGCGGTGTCCCGGTTCAACAGCCCGGCGAACCTGAAGCGGTTGATCGATCTGATCGACGAGACGGCCTGGACCCAGCTCGACGTGGACTTGAAGGCCGCCGTGTTCGAGGGGTTGCTCGAGAAGGCGGCGAGCGAGGGCAAGAAGGGGGCCGGGCAGTACTTCACTCCCCGGTTGCTGATCCAATCGATCATCCGCTGCGTGAAGCCGGATCCGCGCACGCACCCCGAGTTCACGATCTGCGATCCCGCGTGCGGCACCGGAGGGTTCCTGGTGGTGGCCCACGAGTGGCTCCTGGCCGAGAGCGGCGGGGACCGCGAGCTGGTGGAGCGGGTGCGGCACGGTACCTACTTCGGGCAGGAGCTGGTGCCCCGGCCGCGGCGGCTCGCGCTGATGAACCTTCGCCTGCACGGGCTCGAGCCCCAGATCAAGCAGGGGGACTCGATCTACGAAAAGCCGGACGACCGGCAGTTCGACGTGGTGCTGACGAATCCGCCGTTCGGCAACAAGGGCGCGAACCAGGTGCCGGATCGGAAGGACTTCGTGATCAAGACGTCGAACAAGCAGCTCAACTTCCTCCAGCACGTGATGACGATCCTCAAGCCCGGTGGCCGGGCCGCGGTGATCGTGCCGGACAACTGTCTGTTCGCCGACCAGGCGGGGGAGGTGTTCAAGATTCTGACCCAGGAATGCAATCTGCACACGGTGCTGCGCCTGCCGAACGGCACCTTCACCCCGTACAGCGCGGGGACGAAGACGAACGTCGTCTTTTTCACCCAGGGGACGCCCACGGAGAGCGTGTGGGTGTACGACGCCCGATCGAACGTGCCGCGGATCACCAAGAAGGACCGTCCGTTGACGCGCGAGCACCTCGCGAGATTCGAGGCCTGCTACGGCGCGGACCTCGGTGGCCGCAGCCGCCGTTCGCCCGCCGACTGCCGGGAGGACCGCTGGCGCTCGTTCTCGATCGCCGAGGTGCGGGCCCGCGAGTTCAAGATCGACGGCTTGAAGTGGCTCAAGGACGAATCGATCGAAGACGATCTGCCGGAGCCGTCGGAGCTGGCGACCGACGCCATCGCGGAGCTCGAAAGCGCGGTCCAGAACCTCTCCCTGATCATCGATCTGCTGACGAGCGAAGCCGAGCCGAAGCGCCCGCGGGTGCTGCGGGGTGGCGCGTGACCAGCGTCATCTCGGATTGGACCATCGGCCGCCGCGAAGGCGAGCTTCCCGAAGGATGGACCGAAGCGACGCTGGAGGAGATCGTCGTCCATGCTCTGGGCGGCGAGTGGGGCGAGGATCCGAAGGTGGCGGACGAGGACGGGGGCTTCGTCCGGGTCCGGGTAATCCGGGGCACGGATTTCCGGAGTTGGAAGCGGAGCCGGGCCACCCACGCGGAGCTCCGGGCCATCAAGAAGACCAGCCTGGAGAAGCGCCGGCTCGCGGCCGGCGACCTGGTCGTGGAGATCTCCGGTGGCGGTGCGAGCCAGCCGGTGGGACGGACCCTGCGCATCGACGAGGCGGCGCTCCAGAGCTCCGCCGAGCCCCTCGTCTGCTCGAACTTCTGCCGGCAGATCCGGATCCACTCCGAGGTCAACGCCGCGTACGTCCACCTCGTCCTGACCCACCAGTATCTGTGCGGCGGATTCGACGAATATCAGACCCAGACGACGAACCTCCGCAACCTGAACTTCCAGGACTTCCTCTCCCGGGTGGTGATCCCCCTGCCGCCCCGTTCCGAGCAGGAGCGGATCGTGGCCCGGGTCGAAGAGCTGATGGCTCCCCTGGACCGCTCCCGCGAAGGGCTCGCCCGGGTGCCGCAGATCGTCCGGCGTTTCCGCCAGGCGGTGCTGGCGGCCGCCTACTCGGGGCGGCTGACGGAGGATTGGCGCGCGGAGCAGCCGGCTGGCGAGCCGTTCACCAGGACGATGGAGCGGGTCTTCGCTCTGCGCCGTCAGGCCTACGTCCAGGAATGCCGCGAGGCGGAGGCCTTCGAACGGCGGGCGCCCCGGAAGCCGAAGAACCTGACGAGGACAGAGTGGGAGGCCCCGGATCCGCTCGAAGCGCCGGAGGTTCCGGAGGGCTGGAGCCTGGTCGCGCTCCAGGACGTGATCCATCGCAAGCAGTACGGCACCTCGGTGAAGGCGGAGAGCGGCGCCGGGACCGGCGTGCCGGTCCTCCGTATGAGCAACATCCGGGACGGCAAGGTCGACCTCTCGGATCTCAAGCACATCCGGCCGGAGTCGGAGGACATCGCGCATTACACCCTCCGGCGCGGGGACATCCTGTTCAACCGCACGAACAGCCCGGAGCTGGTGGGCAAGGCCGCGGTGTTCGACGACGACCGGCTGGCGGTTTTCGCTTCGTATCTGATCCGCATCGAGTGCGACGATCGGCTGGTCTCCAGCCGGTACGTCTGCGGCTGGATCAACTCCCCCTGGGGCCGCTGGTGGGCGCGCACGGTGCGGACGGACTGCGTGAGCCAGTCGAACATCAATTCCTCGAAGCTCCTGGCCATGCCCGTGCCGGTGCCGCCGCTCACCGAGCAGCACGAGATCGTCCGCCAGAGCGAGGAGCACTTCGCCTTCGCCGACGCCGTCGAGCAACGCGTCGCCGCCGCGGGGGAGCGGATCGAGCAGCTCATGCGGACGGTGTTGACCCGGGCGCTCCGGGGCGAGCTGGTACCGTCCGAGGAGGACCCGGACGGCGGCTCCTTCGAGCCGGCCTCGGATCTCGTGGACCGCATCCGGGCCGAGCGCCTTGCGCCGTCGCAGCCCGGCGAGGGGAGCGGCCCGGTCCCGCGCTCCGACAAGCGGGAGGTCTCGGCGGAGATCCTCGCGGCCATTCGCCAGTCCTGCTGGGGAGCCGGCGTGCTCTCCCGGGAGGACCTGATCAAGCGAGTGGCTTTCCGGCTCGGCTGTCCCACGTTCGGCAAGAGCGTGCGGGCGAGGATCGACCGGCACCTCCGGATCGCGGTCACCCGCCGGATCGTGGACCTGGAGGGGGAGCTCCTCCGGGGCGCCACGCCGACCTTCCGGGGGTACGACTTCCAGTACCTGATCCGGACGGCGCGCTCGCTGATGCAGCCCGGAGTCAGGTACGACCGCGCCGAGATCGTCCGCGCCGTGGCCGGCAGCCTGGGCTACAGCCAGATCACGGTAGCCATCCGGGAGAGGATGGACCGGGTCTTCCAGTGGGCGGACCAGTGCGGGGAGCTCCGGGTTGACGGCGAGAAGGTCTGGTGGGAGAGGTAAAGCTCCTACTTCAACCACTCATACGTCAGGTAGTGCTCGCTCGTCATTCCCAGCCTTTCATAGACCCTCTGGGCCGCGGTGTTCCTGCGGTCCACGTAGAGGCGGAGGCCCTTGAGGCCGGGGTCGTCTTCGACACGGCGCCTCAGATGCTCGTAGAGGGCCCGGTAGACGCCATGGCCACGCTCTTCCGGAAGGACGTAGACGGACTGGATCCAGAGGACCGTGCCGTTCCTCCAGTCGCTCCACTCGAAGGTGGTGAGGAGGGAGCCCACGACCTGGCCGGCGGACTCGGCGATCCAGTAGGCGCCCTTTCCGGGATCGGCGAGGACCGCCTGGACGCCCCGGCGCACGGTATCGGGGTCGAGCTCCAGGTGTTCGGTCTCCCAGGCCATGCGGAGCTGGAAGTCGATGATCGTCGCAGCGTCCCCGGGCCTTGCCGGCCGGATCTCGATCGGCGGCTCACTCACCGTGGCTGAGCTCCGCGCGGAGGCGGTCCAGCAGGCGGGCCTCCACTGCCTCTTGCCGGGACGGCTTCTGGAGACCCTCGCGGAGGGCCTGCACCGCGACCGCGAGCTCGCTGCCGAAGCGAGCACACAGATCGCAGCCCTTCACGTGCTCCTGGAGGCGGCGCATCCTTTCGGAGTGGAGCCGGCCGTCCAGGTACTCCGTCAGGTCCGCGAGCACCTCGCCGCAGTGAAGGCCGGCCACGATCCGGTCACCTCCCATCGTCCAGCCCCTCCTTCAGCTTGGCGACGAGGCGGAGCCGGGCGCGCAGGAGCCGGTTCCTGGCGGCGGCCTCGGTCAGGCCGGCCACTGCGGCGGCCTCCTCCCCCGGGAGCCCCTCGAGGTCGCGCAGGATCAGGATCTCCCGGTCGTCCGGCGGGAGGGCCGCAAGAGTCCTCTCCAGGAAGCCGCGGTCGGCGAGCCGCTCGGCGAGCCGCTCTCCGTCGTTCGTGGGGCGCCCCCAGCCTGCGGCCTCGCCCAAGTCGCGGAGCGGCGCGGCATCGGGGATCTGTCTCTGCGGTCTCGGGTCCCGCCGGTGGAGGATCTGGCGAGCGAGGCCGAGCAGCCAGGAGCGGACCGGCGTGTCCTCCCGGTAACGGGGGAGGGTGCGCCGGGCCGCCAGGAAGGTCTCTGTCAGGATCTCTTCCGGGTCCAGGCCGTCACGGATCAGGAGGCTGATGAAGCGGAAGACCGCGGGCTGGTGCCGCCGTACGAGAGATTCGAAGGCGCAAGGATCCCCGCCCGCGGTCCGGCGGATCAGAGCGAGATCGCTGGTCCTGGCGTCGTCCTCACCCGGCAGCATGGGCCATCCCGAGAACATCGACGGGGGATGACCCCATCTTACACCCAGGGGGGCTCAGAAGACGATCCGCCGGTACCGCGCCTCCAGGATCGAGTACGCGCCGAAGGCCACGAGGCCCAGGGCCACCAGGCCGAGGAGCCAGGGTCCGAAGGGCTGCGAGGCGAGGGTGTCGAGGGCCCCGGACAGCCCGCGCGCCTGGCTCGCGTCGAAGCGGAGGGCGGCCTGGACGAGGAACCACCCCGACAGGATGAAGACGATTCCCCGGGCGATCAGGCCCATCTTGCCGGTGGCTGTCGCGATCCGCTGCTCCTGGGGGTCCATCTCGCCCATCTTGAGCTTCTGTTTGAATTTTTCGGTCCAGCCGTCGCGGAGCTCGCGGAGGGCGTAGACGATCACCCCGATCCCGGCGAGGGCCACCAGCCAGCGGCCGAAGGGCTTGGCCATCACCTCCGCGGTGAAGCCCTGGCTGCCTCCGCCGGCGGCGGACCCGCCGTTGCCCGTCGCCATCTGGACGGCCGCCCAGGCGAGGCCGCCGTAGATCAGGCCGATGACGATCATGGCTCCTCTCTGGAGCCAGCCCTTGGCGTCGCTCCCCTTGGCCTCGGGGTCGAGGACCCCCTGGATCACCTTCCAGAGCGCGTAGCCGAAGAGGCCGAGCGCCACCAGCCAGAGCAGGGCCGTGCTCTCCTGCGCGATCTTCTGGACTGCTCCCCGGGTGTCCGTCGTCTGCCCACGTCCGCCGAAAGCCGCCTGGATGGCGAGGATGCCGACCAGGGAGTAGACGATGCCGCGGGCCGCATAGCCGAGGCGCGCCAGCCTCTCCACCCAGGGGTTGCGGATGGCGCCGGCCGCGGCCTGCCCGGCCTGCCGCCCCACCTGCTCCACCGTGTTCATCGTGCGTGCCATCTTTCCACCTTTCGTGGACGTTCGGTGCCCACGAAAGGTGGAAGAGCAAGGGGCATACCAGAGGATCTATTTGAGATGGGTTTCGAAGAGCTCGAAGATGCGGCGGTATTCGTCCAGCCAGCTCGAGGGACGGACGAAGGCGTGGCGCTCCACGGGGTAGATCGCCGTTTCGAAATCCTTCTTCTCGAGCTCGATGAGGCGCTGGACAAGACGGACGGTGTCCTGGAAGAAGACGTTGTCGTCCAGCATCCCGGTGCAGATCAGCAGGGGCTTCGACAGGCCCTTGGCGTACTCGATGGGCGAGCTCTTCTGGTAGGCTTCCGGGTCCACCTCGGGCGTGTTGAGGATGTTGGAGGTGTACGCCTGGTTGTAGTGGGCCCAGTCCGTCACCGGCCGGAGGGCCGCGCCGGCGGCGAAGAGGTCCGGCTCCCGGAACAGGGACATGAAGGTGAGGAAGCCCCCGTAGGAACCCCCGTAGGTCCCGACCCGCTGCGGATCGACGCCCTTGTTCGCCACCAGCCAGGCCACGCCGTCCTCGAGGTCCTCGACTTCGGGGTGACCCATCTGCCGGTAAATGGCGGTGCGCCAGTCCCGGCCGTAGCCGGCCGAGGCCCGGTAGTCCATGTCCAGCACCACGTAGCCGTGCCGGGTGAGAAGGGTGTGAAACATGAATTCCCGGAAATAGCTCGACCAGCCCTGGTGGGCGTTCTGGAGGTAGCCCGCGCCGTGGGTGAAGACGACGGCCGGGTACCTGCGCGCGGGGTCGAAATCCTTCGGCGTGTAGACGCGGGAAAAGATGGGGGCTCCGGCTCTGTGCTTCGAGGGGATCGGCACGATCTCGGGGACCGCCCAGTCGATGGCCAGGAACTCGGGGCTCCGGGTGTTGGTGATCTGCCGCGCCTGTGCGCCGGGCCGGTTGTCCTGGACGTAGAGCTCGTTCGGCCGGGTGACGGAGGAGTGGACGACGAGGAGCCGGGTCCCGTCCGGCGAGGGGATCGTCGTGTTGACGCCGCCGAGCTGCGTGAGCTGCTCGGCCTTGCCTGTCGCCACCTCCACTCGCCAGGTCTCGAAGATCCCCGGGTGCCCCTGGTTGGCCGTGTAGTAGAGAAAGCGGCCGTCGTGGTCCAGCACCGGCGTGGAGACCTCGTACCGGCCGCCGACCAGCGGGCGGGCCTTTCCGGTCTCGTCCGAGACGAGGTAGAGGTTCGACCAGCCGCTCTCCTCGGACAAGTACCAGAGCGTCGCGTTGTCCCGCAGCCAGCCGAAGTCGTTGAAGTCATAGTTGATCCACGCCCGATCGGTGAGGCGGTGGCGCGGCACGATCTCGTGCTTCGTCAGATCGACGGTGGCGATCCAGCGGTCCTTGTTGTCCCGGGTCCGGAGCTGGACGGCGAGGCGGCTGCCGTCATCCGACCAGCGGGCGTCCAGGACCTCCACCGGTCGGGGCGACGCTTCCTTCTTCTCGCCCTTCTCGTCCTTTTTGTCCTTCCCTTCTTTTTCGTCCTTCTTCTTCCTCGCCTCGGCCGCCTCGCGCAGGGCCTTCAGCGGGTCGTCCTTGATGCCCGGGAGCACCGCGAGGTCCAGGTCGTGGCGCTGGTGGTTCCTCAGATCGAGGAGGACCAGCGCGTGGGGCACCGGCTCCTCGGTTCCGACCTTGGCGCGGGTCTCCTCGGTCTCCACGTTGCCGCTCTCGGTGACGAACCGGGCCACCTCGGTGGGCTTGCGGGTCCCCTCGCCGCGCTTCGGCGCCGTGACCACGAGCAGCCAGTCGCCCGCGGGGGAGGGTGCGCCGCCTTCGATCTCCACGTCCTTGCCCAGGTACCAGGGGAGCGGGGGCCGGGTGGGATCGGCCCGCTGCTCGGCGGTTTCCTGCTCGCGCTCCCGCTTCTTTTTCTCCTGGTCCTCGCGGATCACGTCGAAGAGGCGGGTCTGCTGGGCCTCCAGCCAGGACTTCTCCTTCTCCTTGTCCGGGTCGTCCTCCAGACGCAGGTCGGCCGCCTGGGTGACCAGTCCGGAGACGAGGTCCACCACGAAAAAGGCGTTATCCTGCCGGTATGAGATTCGGCTGGCGCCCACCAGGAAGAGAGGGTCCTGCTCCCGGGCCGCCGTGCGGGTGATCTGCCGCAGCTCGCCGGTCTCCAGGTTCTTCAGGTAGATGTCCCCCTCCCGCTCATAGACCTTCCACCGCCGGTCCCGGCTGATCTCGCCGCCCCGGGCATCCACCGCGCCCCGGTCTTTGTCCTCCACGATCGTGGACTCGTTGGTGGCGAGGTCGACCCGGAGGAGGTCCCTCGGCTCCTCGCCCTGGCGCTTGCGCTCGTAGTAGACGGTATGGCCATCGTCCGCCCAGTACGGCTCCTCCGGTGGATTTCCGATCCAGTCGGGGTGGGCCATGATCCGCTCGAGCGTGACCTCGGGCCCGGCGGCGAAGACGACGGAGGGGAAGGTGGTCAGGATCGCGAGGATGCAGGCGGTGAGCCGGCGTCGAGAGCGGTGGACCATTGCGTTCGTTTCTTCCTTTCCAAAGAAAAACCGCCGAGCCTGGCCCGGCGGTTTGAAGCTTGGACTGGAAAGTGCGGACCTACTGGGACTGCGGCGGGCTCGCCTGTCCCTGCTGCTGCCCCTGGCTCGGCTGGGCCGTGCCCCGGGCCAGCCGGAAGGGCGTCGGCGCGCCCTGCTTGAACTCGCCGGTCATCTTGGTCCCCGAAACCGTCCCCTTGAACGTGGGGTTGCCCGGAACACCTTTGATCGCGAACGACACCTCGCTGCCGTTCACGGTGACGGGCTCGAGAGCCAGGTCCTGGGCCTGCTGCGCGGGGATGTCGATGGTGCCCGTCCAGGCGCCGTTCGCCTCGGTCAGGTCGACGGTCACCTGGAGAGGGCCCTGGGGGAGATTGATGGCGCCCTGCCAACTGCCGCCGACGCCCATGGTTCCCGGACCGTTCAGGGTGAGTTCGAAGGGGATCGGCGGGGCCTGCGTGAAGGTCCCCGCGATCTCGCCGTTCTCCAACTTCCCTTCGAAGGTGGGGTCGCCCGGGAGGCCCTTGATCGCGAACTTCACTTCGTTTCCGCTCACCGTCACGGGCTCGAGCAGCAGGTTTTCGGCTTTCTGCTGCGGGATGTCGATCGCTCCGGTCCAGGTGCCGTCCTGTTTCTGGGCCAGGTCGACGGTGATATCCAGCTTGGCCTGGGGAAGCTCGATCGCACCCTGCCACGTCCCCGCAACCTCGACTCCTCCCTGCGTTGTGGTCCCCGGTGTGGTCGTGTCCTGGGTCGTCGTCCCCGGGGCCTGGGCGTCCTGCTGCTGACTCGTGGAGCTTCCGGGAGGCGGGCTGCCCTGGGCAGTGCTCCCCTGGTTCTGGGCAAAACCCGGAACCCCGGCGAGCAGCAAGGCCAGACCGCAAATCCAGACCGGCTGCAAGGGCGTCCGCTGCCGTCCGGGTGATTGAGAGAGTTGGGGTGTCGTCATCGTGTCCTCCTTCTGCATGGTCGCACCAATTGCAAGGACCTTACCAGGGTGAACCGGATGCTCCGCGGAACCGCTCCCACCCTTGAGTCTCCTGCCATTGGCGAGCCGGTTAGGATTCGCTCCCTTGCGGAAGCTCGAGGAGGGCGCCGAATTGGCCGCCTTCTCCCACCACGGGTGCCACAGAAAAGAAGTTATACCTCATCGGATGCATTGAGCCGCCCCTGCCGCCGCAGCCTTTCCAGATGAGCGAGGATCTGCCGCTGGGCGAGTGGCCAGGCTTCCTTCGGGGCGTCGTCGTAGACCCTCGGGAGCATCCCTTCGGGAGAGCGGAGGCCCTCGTTCCAGGCTTCGGCGATGCGCTCCTCGCGCCAGAGCCGGTGGGCGATGTACTCGCGGAGCTTGGCCTCCGCGTTTTTCACCACCGGGCCGTGGCCGGGGAACAGGGTGTGGGGACGCAATGCCGCCATTCTCTCCAGGGAGCCCAGGTAGTCGTCCATGTCCCCCTCGGGAGGATCGACGACGATCCAGCCGATTCCCGCCACCATGTCTCCGGTAACGAGGGAGCGCTGCGTCTCCTCCAGGAAGCAGAGGTGCCCCCGGGCGTGGCCGGGGGTGTGGAGGACGAGGACGGGGAAGGGCTCTTCGCCGTCGCCTTCCAGGAGCACCCGCTGGCCGTCCCGGAGCTCGCCGTCCACCGGGATCCCCCGGGCGGCCAGGCGCTCGGCCGTGAGCGGATGGGCGAGCACGGGCACGCCCAGGGAGGCCCGAAGGCGCTCGACGCCACCCACGTGGTCCGGATGGTGATGGGTGAGCCAGATCGCGGTGACACGCCTCCCAAGCCGTCCCCGCGCCTGGGAGAGGGCCTGCTCCAGCCGCTCGTTCTCTCGATCCGAGGTGGAGCCGGGGTCGACCAGGACGGTCTCCCTGGTTCCGAGCAGGTAGGTGTTGGTCGTGGCCGCCGGCGGAAGGGTGTGGGTGAGCAGGGGGAACATGATCACGCCCGGCCGCATCTCGACCCGGCGCAGCGGCCCGAGGTTGGTCTCCCCCGGATCGCGCAGACGGCCGAGGCCCCGGAGCGGTCCGTCCTGGGAGAGGACCTCCAGGATGTGGAGGATCGGCGGGGCGGCGAGAACGTCTCCGCGCCGCCAGGCCTCCCAGGCCTCCCGGGGATCGACCCAGGTACCCCTCTCGATCTCGCCTTCATGGACCGCCGGCTGGGCCGGGGCGTCCACCGGCCACTCCAGGAGAAAGAAGCGGTTGTCGAAGCGGAGGGGCGCGAAGGGGGGCGTCACCCAACGGCCGGCGTAGACGAGACGCGAGGCGTTGAGGCGGACCTCCAGACCTTTGAGGATGTCCGCGAAGGAGCGCTCCCCGGCCAGGAGCTCCCGCCGGGGCTCCTGGAGCTCCTCCGCGTTGACCGCCGGGATCGAAAGGAGGATGCCCGTCTCCTCGAACAGCTCCCGCAGGGCGGCCGCGGCGAGCCCCGGCGGGAGGTCCGGCGTGGTCTCGTCCAGGTCCCGCAGGGATTCGGGGATACCCGCAGAGGGGGGGGCATCCCCGCCGGTCCTCGGCTCGCCCGAGACCGGGAGGGCCGCGTCCGAGCGCGAAAGCCCGCCCCCCGGGAAAGCGTGCCATCCCCCCATGAAGGGGAGGGTTTCAGCTCGCTTGACCCAGAAGACCTCCACGTCGTCCGGTCCCGCCCCCTCCCGGTGCCGCCAGAGCACCACCGACGCCGAGGCGCGCGCGGGTGGCAGCCCCGGAAGCCCGGAGCCCGAGGCACGCCCCACGACCTTCTCATAGAGATTGCCGCTGTTGGTGGTATCGCTCGCCATGGAGGAAAAGGTATATCACGGGCGTTCCACCCTCCACTTCCCCGGGAACAGCCCCGCCCCTCCCATCTGTTGGGGAAGAGAGGAGGCGGGATAGAATGTCACTCCACCGGCACTCGACGGGAGCGGGACCCCGCCGTCCATCTTCGACAAGGAGAGCGCAAGGATGAAGCCGCCCGAGATCGTCAGGCTGACACCCGGCAAGCGGGTCCTCTTCCTTACCAAGGACCCGGAGCTGATCCGCCGCCAGCTCCGCGGCGAGCTGGACCTCCGCATGGAGGACACTTCCGTCGACGATCTCCTGGACGACATCAACACGGATGCCATGACTCCGGCCTGGGTCTGCTTCAGCCATCGGCCGGAGGACCTCGCCCGCGACGCCTACGCCGGCCTCATCGTGGACGGCAAGCGCCTCTTCGAGCGCGACGCCCTGATCAACGGCAACTTCGAGGTGATCGTCTCCGGTTATCGCAAGGGGGTGGGCAGCTCCCGGGAGACCGCCGTCCAGGCCGAGAAATGGTCGGGCATCCGGATCGCGATCGCCGCGTCCTTCGCCCCCATCCACGCCCGCAACAACATCAACCAGGGTGTGCTCATGGGGGATTACGGCATCCTGCGGCGCCTCCAGGCCGGCGAGGGGATCCCTCTCGAAGAGTTCTGCGAGGGGTGGGACCCCATCACGCAGCTCGTCGTCCGCTGGGGCGGCCTCTTCCCCTTCTCGAAGGCCTTGGCCGCCGGCGAGGTGGAGCTGCCGACGCCGGACACGGGTCCGCGGCCGATGACGATGGCGGAGAAGATCCTCGCGAGCCACATGTTGGGCACCGGCGACGGCCCCCGCTACGTCAAGCCCGGGGACGCCGTGGTCGTCGGGGTGGACGGTGGCTACTCCCACGAGTTCACCACCGCCCAGGTCCACTACTTCCTCGAAGAGGAGTACGGTAAGGACTACGCGGTCAAGAACCCGGACAAGTTCGCCGTCTTCGAGGACCATCTGGTCTATGCCGACGAGGTCCCCAAGATGCGGGCCTTTCTGGACAAGATCGAGACGCTCCGCGAGCTCCAGCGGGAGTTCCAGCGCCATACCGGCGTGCGGGACTTCTCGGCCAAGGACCGGGTCTCCCCCGGCATCTGCCATGAGGTGGCCCGGGAGCATCTCATCGATCCGGGCGACTTCATCCAGGCGACCGACAGCCACACCTGCATGGGCGGGGTCAACAACGCTCTGGCCTGGGGTGTGGGGGCGACCGAGTACGCCGACCTCGTTCACCAGGGGTTCACCCAGGTCGAGGTCCCGGAGTCGATCCGCTTCGAGCTGACGGGCAAGCTCCCGGAGGGAGTCACGGCCAAGGATCTGATGCTCTACATCCTCCTCCACTACGCACGGCCGCAGCTCACCCTGAACCGGGTGATGGAGTTCACCGGCCCTGGCGTCAAGACCCTTTCGATGGACGAGCGGGCCACCCTCACCAACATGGCCACTGAGTGCGCAGCCCGGACGGCCATCGTCATCGCCGACGACGAGACCTTCCGCTGGCTCGCCGAGTGGCGCCCGGGAGTGGACGTCGAGGCCTTGCGCGCCCGGGCCGTGGCGCCGGATCCCGACGCCGAATACGCGGGCGGCATCCACACTATCGATCTATCCACCCTCCGTCCCATGGTGGCCCACCCGGGCGACCCGGACCGGGGCATCCCGTCCGATCCCACGAACGGCGCCTGGATCGACGAGATCGGGGAGATCCCCATCGACATCGCCTATGGCGGGAGCTGCACGGCGGGGAAGATCGACGACCTCGTCTTCTACCACCAGGTGGTCAAGGAGGCGGTGAATGCCGGGCTCAAGGTCGCTCCCGGGGTGAAGTTCATGATCCAGTGCGGCTCCCAGGCGGTGGAGAAGTTCGTGCGGGACAACGGCCTCGCCGACACGTTCGAGCGCGCCGGCGTCCAGCTCATCCACCCCGGCTGCGGCGCCTGCATCGGCTGCGGCCCGGGCGTCTCCGAGACCCCGGACGAGGTCACGGTCTCCGCGATCAACCGCAACTACAAGGGGCGCTCCGGCCCCGGCAAGCTCTGGCTCGCCTCCCCGCTCACCGTGGCGGCCTCCGCCTTCACCGGCAGGATCACGGCCTACCGGCCGGGGATGTTTCAGGAGCTGGCCGCGGAGAAGCCGGTGCTGGTATAGAGCGTCTACAGCCTCCACCGCACCGCGAACCCCCACACCTGGACCTCGCCGGTGTAGCGTCCGCTGCGTCCGGGGTTCAGCAGCTCTTGGCCCTCGGCATTCCTCCCTTCGTGATCGTGGAAGGAGTAGCCGAGATCGAAGGAGATCTGGGGGAAGCTGTAGCTGAGGCCGGCGGCGTAGACGATCGCGTCTCCGCGGGGGAAGCCCGGCTCCAGGGTCTCGCCCGGTACGGGGGAGGGCTCCAGAGCGACGCCGCCGAAGAGCATGAAGGTCTCGGTGATGTCCCCTTCGACCCCTAAGCGGAGGCCCAGGGTGTCCTCCCAGTCTCGCCGCGTCGTCACGGTCGGGCCGTCGCCGAAGGCGTTCGGGTCGTAGGTGACGTCGGTGTTCTCCAGGCTCGACCAGGTCTGCCAGGAGGCGTCCACCTCGAGTCGCAGCTCGGGATACGGGGCGTACCACACGCCGCCGCGAATCTCGCGGGGGATCTCGAAGGACTGGCGGGCGCTGCCTCCCGGGAAACGGTTGCGCACGGCGGTGTCCAGCCCCGGAATGCCCACGGGGACGTCCAGGGGCTCGTAATCCAGGTCGCCCGAGCCCTTGAGCTCGGCCTTGTCCCGAAGGACGACCCCCCAGCCCCAGGCCGGGGCGGCGTAGTGGAGCGCCAGGTCCCAACTGAAGGCGTCCACGTCGGCCTCGGCCGTCCGCTCGACCTCAATGGGGACGGCCGGCTGGCCAGGCGTGAGGAAGATGTTCACCCGCCCGTTCTCCCCCTGCTCCATGGTGCCGTAGAGATAGCGGAGGCCGCCGCCGAGGCTCCAGCCGCCCCCCAGGTCGTAGGCCACGACCGGGTGCAGCTCGAACACCCGGACCTCGAACGTGCGCTGGAGGAAGCGGGCCGGGAAGAGGACCGGCCTCCAGTTGATCCGGTACCAGTACGGGGTGTCGAGGCCGACCCCGAGGGCCCAGGAACTGTCTTGGGGCTTCCAGGTGGCGTAGAGGGCCGGCTGGAACTGGATGACGTGACTGGCGGAGAACCTCCCGGTGGCGCTGCTGTACGTATCCTCGGGGTTGTCGAAGTCGAGCCCGGCCTGGGCCTGGAGGCCCTCGAGGCGGACGATGGCCGCCGGGTTGTAGAAGACCGCGGAGGGTTCGGAGGCGCGAGCGGTGAAGGCCCCCGCCTGGCCCATGGCGCGGCCGCCGTGCTGGAAAAGGCCGAAGCCCGCCGCGGCGGCCGGGATCGGCCCCGCAAGACCGGCGGCGAGGCACAGCAAGACGAGGCGTTGGTGGCGCATGGTCTCTCCTGTCTATCGATTTGGATCAGCGCAGCTCGTGGCTCCCCTGCGCCCTCATTCCACGGCCAGGATCTCGGGCACGATCCGGTTGTCGGCGACGGTGAGGATAGCGAGCGTCAGGGGGAGATGGAAGCGCCTCGGACCGCAGGCGCCGGGGTTCAAGAACAGGCATGGGCCCTTCCACGCGAGCTCGGGCCGGTGGGTGTGGCCATAGACGAGAAGCCGCACCTGCCGCGTCCAGGCCGGGTCGGCGTCCTCGCGCCGGTGCACCATGCGGAAGAGGGTGCCCTCGAGGTCGCCGGACGCCACCTCCGGCAGCTCGGCGGCCGTGGCCCCCGAATCCGTGTTGCCATGGATCGCGGTCACCGGCGCGATCCGCCGGAGCCGATCCAGGATCTCCAGATCCCCCACGTCCCCTGCGTGCAGGATCCGCTCGCATCCGGCGAGCCGCTCCAGCACCCGGGGGCGCAGCAGGTTGTGCGTGTCTGAAAGGACCCCTACACGCAAGCTTCAGCTTCTCCTTCCATTCGTCCCGCCCGTCGACTGCAAATCCGGGGCCGGGGTGAGGGAACGGAACTTGCACCTCCCGCCATAGGTCCCCGGTCGTACCTCTCGAGGACGAAGCGGCCCGATGCTATCAACACCTGTCATCCGTGGCATTCAGGAGATCGGCCCCTACCAACTCCTGGAAGATCTGGGGCCGGCTCCGTTCGGCACCACCTACCTGGCGGTGGACAACCGCAGCGACCGCGTGGTGATGCTCAAGGTGATCCCGCCGTCGCGGCCCGGTTGCTGGCAGGAGGCCGCCTCGTGGGAAATCCTGCTCGCCGAGACTCGGGCGCTCGCGCGGATTTACCATCCCGGCATCCCCACCCTGTTCGAAATGGCCGAGCACGACGGCGAGCTCGTGGTCTCCTTCGCCCGGACGGAGGGCCGGAGCCTCCACGAGCTGCTGGTGGAGGGGCAGCGCCCGGACCGGGCGCTCCTCGTCGATTGGGGTTGCCAGCTCCTGGAGATCCTGGAGGAGGCGCACGGCGAAGGCATCCTGCATCGTCACGTCGGCGAGGAAGAGGTGGTCGTCACTCCGGAAGGGACCCTGGTGCTCACCGGCTTC
>DASQEB010000192.1:0-9514 GCA_035633875.1 Thermoanaerobaculia bacterium | reverse complement strand
TTCAGAAACGCTGCGGCAATGCCGCGGGCCTCGAGCACTCGACGAGCCCAGCGAACGTACTCCCCAAAGGCCTCGGGAGCTCCGACCTCCAGAGCGCCGGCGAGAAAATCGATGTGAAATCCGGCATCCTCGATCCCGCGTTCCCAGCCCTTGTCGCCATACCGCTGGACCCAGTCGGGGTGGCGAGCGAAGAACTCCGCGGTCACGGCTTCTGCCACGGGCCGCTTGACGGCATTCAGCGAACGCGTGAGCCCCGAGCGATGCCTGCGAATGGTACGGTTCCTATGACGGGAGGTTGAGCCCCTTCTGTTACGGCGTCGCCAGTCTACCGGCAGCCAGGAACGGCAAGCAAGCTCATCGTTGTGCGGCTTGTCGGCGCAAGTTTCCGTTTTGAAGTGTCCCAGGCGTCAGGGGCATGTCGAGAAAAGAGTCCGATCACCCCTGTTTTTCTTCCAGCTCCGCCCATCGGGCGTAGAGCCTCTCCACTTCTCTGCGCGCCTCCTCCAGCGCCGCGCAGCGGGCCTGGAGCTCGGCGGGATCGGTGGCCACGGCCGGGTCGTCCACCGCGGCCTGGGCGGCGGCGACGGCATCCTCGGCCTCCAGGATCTTCTCCTCCATCGCTTCCCACTCCAGTTTGTCCTTGTAGGAGAGCTTCTTGGTGGTGGTCTTCTCCTTCGGCGGGGAGGATTGAGGTCTGGCGGCAGGCTTCACGGCCGGCTCGGGCTGCTTGCGGCGCTCCTCCCACTGAGCGTAGTCGGCGAAGTACTCGGCGTTTCCCTTGCCGTCCAGGGCGAGGACGAGGGTCGAGACGCTCTCCAGGAGATAGCGGTCGTGGGTGACCAGGACGAGAGCGCCCGGGAACTCCTGGAGGCTCTCTTCCAGCACCTCCAGCGTGGCGATGTCCAGGTCGTTCGTGGGCTCGTCGAGGATCAGGAGGTCGGCCGGCTGAAGCATGAGGCGGGCGATGAGGATGCGCGCCTGCTCGCCGCCGGACAGCCGGGAGACCGGAGTGTCGAGTTGCTCGGAGTGGAAGAGGAAGCGCTTCGCCCACGAGGCGACGTGGACCGGGCGGCCTTGATAGAGCACCGAATCCCCCTCCGGCGCCAGGGCGCGGCGCAGGGAGACGGTCTTGTCCAGGGTGTCCCGGCCCTGCTCGAAACGGACGGTCTTCAGCCAGTCCGCCCGCTCGATCGTGCCGGCGTCGGGCGGGAGCGTGCCGTCGAGGAGCGAGAGAAGCGTCGTCTTGCCGCTGCCGTTCGGTCCGAGAAGCCCGAGCTTCATCCCCGGCACGAGCTTCATGTCGAGCCCCGAGACGATGCGCCTGCCGTCGAAGGACTTGGCGAGGCCATGGGCCACGAGGAGCTTCTTGGTCTTCCGCCCGGAGGCGTCGAAGTCGATGCCTGCCCGGGCGCTGGCGGCCGGCCCGGTGCGATCCTTCATCTCCCGGAGCTCGGCGATGAGCCGCTCGGCCTCCTGAATGCGTCCCTTGGCCTTGGTGGTGCGCGCCTTGGCCCCGCGCTTCAGCCACTCCACCTCGCGGCGGACCCGGTTGGCGAGCGACGCCTGGTACTCGGCCTGATTGCGCAGGATCTCGTCCCGCTTCTCCAGGAAGTCGCTGTAGGTCCCCGGCGACTGGAAGAGCCCTTCCGGGTAGCGGCGGTCGAGCTCCAGCATGCGGGTGGCGACGTTTTCCAGGAAGTAGCGGTCGTGGCTGACCACCAGGAAGGCCAGGGGCTCGCTCCGGAGGAGGTCCTCCAGCCAGAGGATGCCCTCCACGTCCAGGTGGTTCGTGGGCTCGTCCATGAGGAGGACGTCCGGGTCCTTGACCAGCTCCCGGGCGATGGCGAGGCGCTTCTTCCATCCTCCGGAAAGGATGTCCACCGCCTGGGAAAGGTCGCCGAACCCGGTCTTCCCGAGAATGACCGCCGCGCGGGCCGCCTTCTCGAACTCCTCGGCGGGATCGTCCGCCAGGGCCTCCATCAGGACCTCCTCCACAGTCTTTCCTGATGGGAAGGTGGGATCCTGGGGGACGTAGCCGAACCGGGTCCCCCGGCGGAGAGCAATCGAGCCGGAGTCCGGCTCCTCGAGCCCGGCGAGGATGCGGAGGAAGGTGGACTTGCCCGACCCGTTCGGCCCGATGAGCCCCACCCGGTCCCCTTCGGACAGGCCGAAGGAGAGACCTTCGAACAACGGCCGGGCGCCGTAGCCCTTGCCGAGGGATTCGCAGCTCAGGAGGAGGGCGGGCGGCATGGGGAAGGGATTATAGGCCGGAGAAAAAAGTCCCGGGGCTGTCCACCTCGGAAGGCGGAGTTGCCGCCCCGGGAGGCGGACGGTTGGCCTCAGGAGGTCGACCGTCCGCCCTCGGAGGCGAGATCCCCGCCTTGCGAGCCCGGAGCCCGGGTCCTGAGGACGGGCGACGCAGCCGGCCGGCTCAGCAGTGCGTCGATCCTCTTCAGGTTCCGCTGATTGAAACCGGGGCAGCCGCCGGGGAGCGGCGCCGCCGCGGGTCGTCCCTTGGGGAGCTGCGCTTCCATGGCCCGGCGGGCGCTTTCGGAGAGCTGCCACCCCAGGGGGAGCGGAACCGGGGCGTCTTCGTCCTTCACCTTTTTGCAGAGGAGCAGCTCATGGAAGTGCTCCGGCCCGACGGTCCGACGCAGCGTCGTCACCGCGAGGCTCCCCCGGGCGTTGCGCGTCTGGAGGAGCGCGATGGGCGGTGAAAGCAGGTCGTTGAGACCCCGGTTCGCCCTCTTCGTGGGCTCGACCGCCGGTGTGCGCCGCCGCCGGGCCGGATCGATCGAGGGGGCATTCCGCAGATACAGGATGTGGATCTTGCCCTCGAACTGCGGAAAGCTCTTCGCGATCACACGCCGCAGCTCCAGCGCCGTGACCGTCCCCGAGTTCTCGAAGTATCCGCCGTCCACCACGTGGCCCTGCAGCTTTCCCTTCTTCACCATGCTCCCGGCCGGGCTGATGTAGGTGAAGCGGGCGCTGTTGTGGGCCGCGGTCTTGAGCGGCAGGTCCGCGCCCAGGGTCTGGTGGAGGTCGTACGTGTCGTCGAGCTCGCCGGCCATCCACCGCAGGTTGGTGGTGACGATCCGCCGGCCGGTCTCCACGTGGGTGCCGTTGAGCACGAGGGAGGGGATGGCCGCCGCGTCCCCGTCCCAAAGGGAAAGGAAGGGCCGGTCGAAGCGGTTGCGCTCGCCGCTTTTGAAGACGTCGTCCCAGCCCGCCGCCCAGGAATCTTCGAGAGCCCAGGCCCGGTCGAGCAGGGGGAACGGGAAGGGGAGGAGGCGCTGCCCCACGTCTGGAGCGATCGCCTTGGCCAGCACGGGTGCGAGGAAATCGTGCCCCAGCACCTGGGCTGCGCAGTCCCGCAGCCGCCCGCAAGGGAGCTCTCCCCCGCGCTCCCGCTGCTCCGCCAGGAGCGCATCGAACGTCGCGGCGCCCAGGCTTCCGCCCGAGATCCCGCTGATGGCGAAGACGTGGCGCGCGAAAGCCGGGTTGCGGTCCTGCATCTCGGCCAGGGTGATGGCGGTCCAGTACGCCGCGCGGATGCCTCCCCCTTCGGCAGCCACGAGGAAGACCGGGCCCCCTTCGATGTCCCGATACCAGGCGCGGAAGCTCTCCCGGATCGACCCGTTCGGCGGCCGGGTGTCCGCGGTCTCCACGGTCCGGACCCGGTGGTTGTCGTTCCAGAAGCTGAACGCCACCGCGGCGGCGAGGAGCAGCACGAGGACGGGAAACCGGAAGCGCCGGCTGAGGTAGAGGATCCCGGTTCCGAAGAGGACCCAGGTGGCGGCCGTGAGCAGCAGGATCGGCACCGTGCCCAGCATGCGTCCGGCCCAGACGGGTGCGAACGTGAAGACGAACCCGAGGAGGATGGCCATCAGCAGCGAGAGCCTGGCCGCTTTGCGGGTGCCGGCGGGAAGGTGCTGGGAGGATGGAACCTGCGCGTCCGCCGCCATCATCTCCGCTCCCGCCCTTCGGGCGCGAAGCAAGTCCCGCCGCCTGGCGACCACGCGGAGGAACAGGGCCGCCAGGACGAAGCAGGCCGCGGACAGGATCTGCAGCCGGAGGATGGGCTTTTCCGTGCTGAACTGACGGTAGCCCGCCGCGGCGCGCCAGAGGGCCGCTCCCATGAGGGCGAGGGCCAGGGCCCCGAGCAGCCGCGGCACCCAGGTGCGGAGCCGGGCTTGGCGAGGGGTGTCCGGCGGGCTGCCCGGCGGCCGCAGGTGGAGGAACACGCGCGCCCAGTACCAACTGCTGACCGCCCAGACCAGCACGGAGACGAGGAAGAGAGACCAGCGGCCGGCGATCTCGAACGTCGCGAGCGGCGGCCGCCGCCACCACGGCTCCTCCCCCCACTCGACCAGCCGCTGGAGTACGTCCTGGCCCTGCGGGACGAAGAGGAAGGCCCCGCCGCCGACCAGGACGATCAGGATGCTGTAGCGGCAGGGATCGAGAACCTGGAAAAGGTCGCTCGCCCAGTCCCGCGCAACGCGGAGGAGCTTCATGATCTTGCCCGCCATGGTCGTCGTCTCCCGAAGAGGATCTTGAAAATCTTTGACGTCCAGGGTACGACGAGCGGAGGAGAGAGACAAGGCCGGGCGGCCTCGCGGCCTTGCTGGAAGCACCGCGGGACAGTATCCTCCGTGACCGGCCCCGGACCCCGGAGGAGCGACTATGGACCTGATGAACCGCACGATCGACGGCTGGCACAGTCCCAGCCTTGGCCAGCACATGCCCGTCGTCTCCTACGGCCACTGGGGGCACCCGCTGCTCCTCTTCCCCACGGCCGCGGCCGACTTCCTGGAAAACGAGCGCTTCGGATTGATCGGGGCGATCGAGCCGGCGATCCGCGAGGGCCGGGTGCGGGTCTTCTCGATCAACAGCATCAACAACCAGGCCTGGATGGACCGCGGCCTCCCGGTGCCCGAGCAGGCGAGGCGGCAGAGCCTCTACAGCCACTACGTCGAGGCGGAGGTCGTGCCCTACATCCGCCACGTCTGCCAGACCGGCGACCTGCGGATCGCCACTGTCGGCGCGAGCTTCGGCGCCTTCCACGCCGCCAACGCCCTGTTCCGCCGGCCCGAACTGTTCGACGCCGCGATCGCCATGAGCGGTTTCTACGACCTGGGCCCGGACTACCTCCACGGCTACAGCGACGACAACTGCTATTTCAACAACCCGGCGTCGTACCTGCCGAACCTGGAGGGGCACAACCTCCATCTCCTCCGCACCGCCTGCAAGATCCACATCCTGACCGGTCAGGGGGCCTACGAGGCTCCCCACGCCTCCCGCCAGCTCTCGGACATCCTCACCGCCAAGGGGATCCCACACTTCCTGGACGTCTGGGGGTACGACGTAGACCACGACTGGCCGTGGTGGCTGAAGATGCTCCCCTACTCCATCGAAAAGATGGGGTGGTGAGCGGAACGCGAGATATAAAATTCCAGCGGAGAAATCCGGTAGAAGCGAGGCGTCCATCGCCGTATCTTCTCTCTACGCCGGCCGATCACTTTCCGGCTGCGAGGAGACGAGAAGATGGCCTTCTACCGCGTTATCGCCATTCCCGAGGAGCTCGCCGATCAGGCCCGGGCTGCATTGAAATCTCCGCAATACGGGCATCCGGCCCACATCGAGATCGCCACCGGATACGGTCCCTGCCGCTCCTGTCTCCGGACGTTTCAGGAGGGGGAAGAGGAGAGAATCCTGTTCACCTATGATCCGTTCGCGGGGCTGGACTCATATCCGTCTCCCGGACCGGTCTTCATCCATCGGGAGGGCTGCCCCCGGTACGAGGAGGCGGGCTTTCCGGAAGGGATTCGCCGCCTCCCCCTGACCCTGGAAGCCTACGGCCGGGGCCGCTGGCTCGTCGCCCGGGAGCGCGTGGCGGGAGGCGACGTGGACGGTTCCGTGGGGCGGCTTTTCAGCCATCCTGCGGTGGAGTATATCCACGTCCGTAATACGGAGGCCGGCTGCTACATCGCCCGGATTGAGCGCGCGGACGAGGCCCACACCGCCAACTGACGGAGCTCCGGGCGTCCTGTTAGACTCCTCGCCCGAGGAGGAAACGACCGATGGGACGCCACTCCGGATTCCGCCGCTTCATCCTGTTCGCCGCAACGCTCACCCTGGCCCTCGCCGTCCAGCCCGGTGCGGCCCGTACCGCCAAGCCCGTGCTCCACGCCCGCCACTGGCTGGCGATCACCGGCAAGCCGCTCGCGGCCACGGCCGGGGCCATGATGTTCCAGAAGGGGGGAAACGCCGTGGACGCCGCCTGCGCCATGCTGGCAGCCACGTCCACGATGTGGGACACCCTGGGCTGGGGAGGCGAGACCCAGGTGCTGATCTGGAACCCCAAAACGCGCAAGGTTATCGGCATCAACGCTCTGGGCGTTGCCCCCACCGGCGCCACGCCAGAATTCTTCCGGAGCAAAGAGATGGCGTACCCGCCGGAGTTCGGGCCGCTCGCGGCGGTGACTCCGGGCACCCCCGGCGGGCTCCTGGTGATGCTCGCGGAGTACGGCCGCCTCTCCCTCGCCGACGTTCTGGAGCCGTCGATCCAGATGGCCGAAGGCTTCGCCATCGAGGCGCAGCTCGCCAACCGGATCGAGGCGGAGAAGAAACGGATTCAGGAGTGGCCCGCCTCCAAGGCCGTCTTCCTCCCCCACGCGGGCAAGGACCGGGAAGCCCCCGTGGCCGGTGAGATCTTCCGCCAGCCGGATCTCGCCGCCACCCTGCGCAAGATGGTGGAGGCCGAGCGGCAGGCCCTGGCCGCCGGCAAGAATCGCAAGGAGGCCATCCAGGCCGCCTACGACCGCTTCTACAAGGGGGACATCGCCCAGGAGCTGGTCCGCGGCACGGCTGAGCAGGGCGGGCTGATCACGCTCCAGGATCTCGCCAACTGGAAGGTGAAGATCGAGGAGCCGGCCAGGACCGAGTACAAAGGCATCGACGTCTACAAGCTCACGGTCTGGACCCAGGGTCCCGCCATGCTCCAGGCCCTCAACATCCTGGAGCCGATGGACGTCAAGAGCATGGGGCTCAACAGCGCCCGCTACATCCACACCCTTTATCAGGCCATGAACCTGGCCTTCGCGGACCGCGACTTCTATTACGGCGATCCCGACTTCCCGCCGGAGGAGCCCGTGGCGGGGCTGCTCTCCAAGGAATACGCCGAGGCCCGGCGCAAGCAGATCAACCTGGAGCGCAACGACCCCGCGGTGAAGCCCGGCGACCCCTACCCGTTCCAGGACGGAAAGAACCCCTTCCTCCCCCTGCTGGAGAAGTGGGGAACCCCCGAGGAGTCCAAGAACTGGACCCAGCCTCACCACGCGGAGCTGTCGTTCGACGAGGGCTTCCGCGCCGGCACGACCTCCATCGTCGCCGCCGACCAGGAGGGCTGGGTCGTCTCCGCGACGCCGAGCGGTGGCTGGGTGCCGGCGTTCATCGCCGGCAGGACCGGGATCGGCCTCTCCCAGCGGATGCAGAGCTTCGTGCTCGACGAGGGGCAGAACCCGTTCAACGTGCTGACCCCTGGGAAGCGGCCCCGAGTGACCCTCACCCCCAGCCTGGCCGTGAAGGACGGCAAGCCGTGGCTGGCCTTCGCGGTCCAGGGGGGCGACACCCAGGACCAGAACCTTCTCCAGTTCTTCTTGAACGTCGTGGAGTTCGGAATGAACGTCCAGGAGGCGGCCGAGGGGCCGAACATCAACAGCTATCAGATGCGCAGCTCCTTCGGCGAGCACGAGTCCCAGCCCGGGCGGATCACCATCCACGCCAGCACGCCCCAGTACGTCCAGGACGAGCTGCGGCGGATGGGCTACAAGGTCGAGGTGGACGAGCGCACGTCCGGTCCGATCAACGCCATCCTCCTCGACCACGAGCGCGGGACGATGTGGGGCGGCGCCAGCGACTACGGCGAGGACTACGGGATCGGGTGGTAGCCCTCGCCGGTCGAGAAACCTAGGAGCCTGTCGGCTTACTCGAACTTCGCGGGAAACTCCCTCCGGGGGGTGACGCAGGGGGGCCCTGCCGAGTGGAGGACAGTCGACTTTGCTCGAGAGGTAAGGGAGAGGAGAGAGCGATGAGCGCCTGATCGGCCTCTTTCTGAGGCGCTCTGGAGGGCTGTGAGGCTCTCCAGGGGCGTCTCCGCCGCCTTACTTATGCCATCTGCGGGCTCCAACCACTCCGAAACAGCTTCAACAGATTATGCGTGGCACAAATCAGCTCCCACTCGGCCTGGACCGAGCCCAGGCCACGCAACAGAAATCTACGGAGGCCACGAGCCTCCTTGATCTGCCCGAAGACCGGCTCTACAGTCTCTTTTCGCTGGGAGTACACCTTCTTGCCGGTCGATGTTTGCAACTTGGCAGCCATCCGTTCCCGAACTGTTGCAGCGGCAGGAAGCGGTTCCAATGGCTGCCCTGGTTGGGCTGTGTGTTTTTGGCGACCTGTCGCTACATACGGCTCGATCTTTTCACCTTCCAGATACGCCACGTTGTCGTCACTGTAATAACCGGCATCGGCACTCAGCTCTGCCGGGGTCCGGCCCTCTAAATTCACCTTCATCTGATCGACCAGCGGTTTGACTTGCTGCTTGTCATTGGCTTGCTGGGTGACCTGCGCTGCCACAATCACCTGCGCTTGACTATCGACGGCGGCTTGACAGTTGTAGGACTGCTCGAACGACTTCGTGGCGCCGTCTCGCATGATCCGGGAATCGGGATCCGTGAAGTTTCTCTGTGCCTTCTCCGCAGGCCGTGCGGTCTCTTCTTCTTCTGGATCAGGGCTGACGAGGGGGGCGCTCTCTTGGGCTTTCCCCTTGGCTTCCTTCTCCTCGCGAAGCCTCTGCGCCGCAGCCTGAGCTTCGGCCTCCAGCGCCGCCTTGGCTTGCTGGATCTTCTCTAGGCGCTGCTGGCGAAAACGCAATTCCTCTGGCATCTCATCCCCGCGACGAGATCCATGCTGCGCATCCTCGGCTTGATCAGCCGCTTCTGCCGCAGCCAGCAGGTCCGCCACCTGAGCCTCCAACTCTCGGACTTTCTCCTCCATCCGGCCGTAGCTCATCGCTTTGTGCTTGGAGGCATTGGCCCGCATCTTCGTCCCGTCCAAAGCAACATGACCCAGACGGACCAAGCCTGCTTTCTCGCACAAGCGAAGGACTTGCACGAAAAGCCGAGCCAGCGCTTCCAGATGACGCCGCCGGAATTCTGCGATCGTCGCGTGATCCGGATGCTGATTGGCAGCCAGCACTCGGAAGGGCACCGACTCGTACGTCGCCTTCTCGATCTTGCGCGAGCTTGTCACTCCGACGCAGTAGCCGTAGACCAAGAGTCCCACCAGCAGGCGGGGATCGAACCCGGGGCGCCCGCCCCGGGAGCCATCGTAGGAGGCGTAGATCTCGGACAGATCCAAGACCGCCACAACGTCCAGGATGAAATAGGCCAGGTGCCCCTCCTCCAACCACTCCCGAAGGTCCGGAGGAAGCAGCAACATCTGGCCGGGCTCG
>DASQEB010000191.1:0-3477 GCA_035633875.1 Thermoanaerobaculia bacterium | reverse complement strand
GAAGCGCCCGCCGAGCAGCTCCGGAAAGGCCCGCGCCGCCAGCTCGGCCGCGGCCCAGCCCAGCGCCAGGGAGACCGTGACCACGACGACGGCGGCCCACCTCCGGGCGAGGAACCGGCGTCCCGCCGGCATCGCGGCGAGGACGCCGACCCCCAGGACGGCGAGGAGGCTCGCCCCGATCACCACCCGGGGGAGCCCCGCCCTCGGCTCCCATCCCCGGGCGAGGGCGCCCCCCGTGTCCACCAGGAGGAAGGCCGGCCCGGCGAGGAGGGCCGCGAGCGCCGCCTTCCAGCGGGCCGCGGGGGAAGGGAGGACCGCGGTCTCGCTCACGCCTGCAGGACCTCCGTTTCGTAGCGCTCGGCGATCCGGGGCCAGGTGAAGCGCTCGAAATAGCCGCTCGCCGTTGGATCGTCGACGCTCGGGGCGACAGGGCCCGCCGGGGGTGGAAAGGGACGGAGGTCGCGCGGGTAGAACGGCCGCAGGTCCTCGACGCCGCCCGCCTCCGTGGCATGGACCGGCATCCCCGACTCCAGCATCTCGTTGAGGGAGAGGCCCCAGCCCTCCGCCTCGCTGGTGAAGAGACCGGCATCGTGCCCGGAGAGCAACGCCGGCAGCTCGCCGCGCCGGAACGACGGCACGGTCCGGATGCGGCCGGCCGCCACCAGCTCCGGCGGGCAGTCGGCCAGAGCTTCGGGTCCGCAGCCCGCGAGGGTGAAGGCGTCCCCGGGGCACGCCGCCGCCCGGTCGGCCAGGAAGCGGAGCAGCCGGCGCGTCCCCTTGTGCGGCACCCAGCGGCCGATCCAGAGGAAGCGGCCCCCGCCCGCCGGCCGCCGCGCCTTTCGCACCGCGGCGAGGGCCTCCTGATCCGCCGGCGAGGGGGCCTCGACATAGGTGCGAAGCCTCGGCGCCAGCCGTGGGAACCGCTCCCGCATCCAGCGGGTCTCCCCGGAGCCCAGGCAGAGGATGATCCGCGCCCGCCGCCAGCCGGCGACCAATGCCCGTGCGAAGCCCCACCCTGCTGCCCTCTCGGCGGCGAGACGGAAGGGCTCGCGGGGGAGCAGCGCCCTCCGGCGCTCCTCAAGAGTGATCCGCAGGTAGAGCAGCTCGGGCTGGACGCTCCGGGCCACCACGAGCGGGGCGCTCACCGCGATCCGTCGCGAGATCGAGACCGCGGGCAGGTCGAGGACGTCATAGCGGTGGCCGCGCAGGTGCTCCTCGAGCCGCCGCCGCTGCCAGAGCCAGCGGTTCCACCAGCGGGCGCGGGCGGGCAGCGGCTCCGGCGACCAGGCGGCCGCGTCGTGACCCCGTTCGCGCAGGGCCGCCGCCAGCTTGAGCGCCGTCTGGCTCGCCCCGCCTTCCGAGCCGAGCGGCGGATGGCACACCACGAGGACCTTCATCCGTCCGTGCTCCCGTACGCGGCGAGGCACCGGTCCACCACCCGTTCCCAGGTGAACCTCTCCTCGGCGGTCCGCCGTGCCGCCAGGGCCAGCCGCCGCCAGAGCCCGGGATCGTCCCGCAGCCGGAGGACGGCGTCCCGGATCGCCTCCGGCCGGTTCGGCGGACTCAGGAGTCCGTTCACCTCGTGCTCCACGATCTCCGGGAGGGAGGCCGCATCCGAGGCCACGACCGGGCAGCCCCGGGCCATGGCCTCCACCAGCGCGAGCCCGAACAGCTCGTTGGCGCCGGCCGACCCCGCAGAGTCCACCGGCGTGGGGTGGACGAGGGCCATGGCCCGGCCCAGCCGCTCGACCACCTCGCCGTCGGGCAGGGCGCCGTGGAAGCGGACGTCTTTGCCTGCGGCCAGGGCGTGCAGCCGGTCGAGGTACCCCGGATCTGTAGCCGGGCCGATCACGTGGAGCGCCACGCCCGCCGGCAGCCCCTCGACCAGGAAGTGGATCCCCTTGTGCGGCAGAACCCGCCCGAGGAAGACGACCGATCCGTCGTGCTCCAGCTCCGGGCGCAGGGGGTGGCGGGAGAGGTCCACACCGCCGTAGATCACCGAGTACCGCCGGTTGCGGCCCGGCAGCTCCCGCGCCGCGTACTCCGAGATCGGCAGGTGCGCCGCGATCCAGCGGGACTGGTCCACGTGATAGCCCGGCGTCCAGCCGCCGCCGCCCAGGTCCGACACGAACACCCGGCTGCCGCGCAGGCGCCCCGAGAGGCAGGCGAGGAAGGTGGGGAGCACGAAATACTGGTGGCAGTGGATCACGTCCGCCCCGGCGAGCTCGCGGAAGAGCCCAGGAGCGAACGGCGTCATCCGGTCCCGGGTCCGGCTGCGGAGGACCACCCGCTCATACTCCGGTTTCGGACGCTCCCGCAGCTCCCGGGGGCCGAAGCTCACCAGCTTGACCTGCGCCCGCTCCGCCATGGCCCGGGCCAGCTCCTCCGCGAAGCGCTCGCCCCCCCCGAGGACCGACTCCGGCGCGAAATAGGTCGGGGTCACGTGGACGACCTTCATCCCCAATGCACCCAGCGCGGCCGGGTGAAGCCGATCCCGGCGACGGCCGCCTGCGTCGCCAGGGCCACGGCGGAGCTCGCGACGGTGAAGGAGAGGACGCCCGCCGTGGTGGAGAGGGGGAGGAGCATCACGAAGACCGCCTGGGCCGCCACCAGAGTGGCCACGGCGAGCCCCTGCCAGCGGGTCCAGGAGCGGGCGAGGTTGACGTTGACGACATAGCCGTCGAGGAGCGCCAGCCCCGCGCCCGCCACCACCAGCAGCAGCTCGCGGCGGAGCCCCGAATAGCGGGGACCCAGGAGGAGGAGGAAGAGGTCCGGGACGACGGCCGCCACGCCCAGGAGGGACACGGCAACGACGAGGAGCATCCCGCCGAACTGGAGGAAGCGCCGGAGGTACAGCCGCTCGTCCGTGACCCGGGCCAGACGCGGCAGGAACACCACGCCGGTCAGGCTGGAGAAGATCCCCACCAGGAGGCCGAGCCGGCCGAGGGCGCCCACCTCGGCGATGTTCCGGGTCCCGCCGAAGGTCGCCGCGAGCCAGACCGTGAGGGGACCCTGGATCGAAAAGTAGAGAGCGCCCGGCAGGGTCGGCAGGAGATAGCGGAGGACCTGGCGGCGATAGGGACGCAGGGAGCCTTCCACCCGCGGCTCGCGCTCCGGCCGGGCCAGCCGCGCCACCGCGGCCGAGGCGAGGGCCGAGGCGAGCACCGCGACCCACGCCTGGAGCAGCCGGGAGGCGGCCATGCCCAGGGCCAGGAGGAGACGGAGCCCGCCACCGGCCATCTCCGCCTGGTAGGAGCGCCCGTAGAGATCGGCGAGGCGCAGCGTCAGGACGCGGAGCGAGGAGGAGATCTGGAACCAGACGACCAGGACGATCCCGCCCGCGACCAGAAGGGACTCGTTCCATCCGAAGCCCTCAGCCGCGGCCATCCCGGGAAACGCGATGGCCACCGCGAGCGCTCCCAGGAGGAACGCGCCCCGCCGCAGGGACAGCACGGCGGCCAGGTACGGCTGGAAGTC
>DASQEB010000190.1:0-5275 GCA_035633875.1 Thermoanaerobaculia bacterium | reverse complement strand
AGGTTGGTTCGGGAGGCGTGCTACTAGTACGCCTCCCCCTCTTTTGCTTTGGCTTGGATGCGGCTCAACTTCGAAGGGCGGTGACGATCTCGGCCGTCGAGTTGGCGACGACCGCTCGACGGAGAACGGACCGGAGGACTGCCGGATCGGCGGAGCTGGCGAGAGCGGTCCGTAGGTCGTCCTTAACCTCGAATCCGCGGCCGGCGAGAACCTCGAGGACAGCCTCTCGGAGACCCTGAGCCTCTCCCTCTGCCCGTCCCTGGGTCTCTCCCTCTGCGCGGACGTCGTCGAGGCTGGAGTAGCCCTGACGCTGAAGAAGATTGCGGAACATCACGTGGCGGGCCGCTTCGCGGTCGTAGAGGGCCTCTACAGGTACAGGATTGGCCAGAATGCCTGGAGCTTCGAGTTGGTCGCCCGGATGCACGACGCGCATCTTCTGGCCTGGCTGGTGCACCTCCACCCGCCGTGGACCGTTCAGCCGCACGACCCAGAGATAGCGGGTGCCGGCCGCGAGAAGATCCTGGATCTTGATCTGCAGATCCGCTTCATCCTGGCCGGTGTCGGCATACTCCACGGCCAGCGGAGGGACACCCTGGACCCATCCCGGCTGGTCAGGGATCTCGCCGACGGAGAGATCCGGGGCTCTGAGGATTTCCGGGGACGGGGAAAAGCCGGCGTCGACTCCGACCTCCTGGACCGCAGGGTCGCTCGCGAGCACTCCGTCTCCGACGCTCGTCGCCCTCGCTCCCCGGCCTCCCGTTGGCAGACAATGAACGGGGTGACCGTTGGAGAGCTCGTAGGGATCGCCGGGGCGAATCTGATCGGCGCGGAAGGGGCCCTGGGAGTGAGTTGGCATCGGGCTCTTCTTCATGAGAAGAGAATAGCACTTTTGGAGAAGAACAACGTCGAACTCCGGCACCTCGAGAGAGGGAGATCGCGCCGCCCAGCGGATCTCCCTCTCTTCAAAGGCAAGTCTACACCCCCCGCGTCATCAGATCCGCCACCGCCCGGTTGAACCGCACCGGGTCGGGGAGCTCGCCGCGCTCGGCGATCAGACCGTAGCCGAAGAGGAGGTGGGCGTAGTCGTCGATGACCGGGTCTTCCTGGTTGGCGTCGAAGCGCTCGCGGAGCTTGGCCAGGATGTCGTGATTCGGGTTGAGCTCCATGATGCGGCGCTGCTTGGGGCCTCCGCCCTTGCCCTTCTGGAGGAGCTTTTCGAGCTGCGGGGTGTAGTCGTGCTCGGCTCCCACGAGGCAGACGGGGGAGGCGGTGAGGCGGTTGGTCAGGCGCACCTGCTTGACGTTGGCGTCCAGCTTCTTCTGAAGGTGGTCCAGGAGGGGCTTGAGCTCCTCCTCCTTGGCCTTGAGCTCCTCCTCGGTCTTCTTCTTCTCCTCCTCGCCCCCCAGATTGACCGTGCCCTTGCCCACATCCTTCAGGCGCTTGCCGTCGTACTCGTGGAGCGACTGGGTGAGCAGCTCGTCCACGGTGTCGACGAGGTAGAGGACCTCGATGCCCTTCTCCTTGAACGCCTCGAGGTGAGGCGAATTCTCCACCTGCTCGCGGGACTCACCGCTCAGGTAGAAGATCTCCTTCTGGTCCTCCTTCATCCGGGAGACGTAGTCCTTGAGGGTGGTGAGCTTCTCCGGGTCGTGCGAGGAGTGGAAGAGCAGGAGCTCGAGGAGCCGCTCCTTGTTCTCGTAGTCGGCGCTGACCCCCTCCTTGATGGCCCGGCCGAACTCGGCCCAGAACTTGAGGTAGGTGTCGTTCTCCTTCTCCTTCATCTCGGAGAAGGTGTCCAGGAGCTTCTTGGTCAGGCCCTTGCGGATCAGGGTGATGTGCCGATCCTGCTGGAGCATCTCGCGGGAGACGTTGAGCGCCAGGTCCGGCGAGTCGACGACGCCCTTGATGAAGCGGAGATAGCGCGGGAGCAGGTCCTCGCAGTTCTCCATGATCTGGACGCGCTTGACGTAGAGGTGCAGGCCCGGCTTCGAGGCGACGTAGAAAAGGTCGTATGGCGCCTGGGACGGAATGAAGAGCAGGGCCTGGTACTCGATCCGCCCCTCGGCCCGGTAGGAGATCGGCTTCAAGGGCTCGGTCCAGTCGTGGGAGATGTGGCGGTAGAAGTCCTTGTACTCCTCCTGGGTGACCTCGGACTGGGGCCGGGTCCAGATGGGCTTCATGGAGTTGAGGACCTTCTCCTCCAGGGGCATCTTGACCTTTTCGCCGGTCTCCTTCTCCTTGGCGAGGTCCTCGATCTCCGGGTCCTTCTCGGCCGTGAGGACGATCGGATAGCCCACAAAGTCCGAGTAGCGCCGCACGATGCGGCTGATCACCCAGCGGTCGGAGAAGTCGTCGATGCCGTTCTCCTTGTCCTCGGGTTTGAGGTAGAGAGTGATCGACGTGCCCCGGCCGGGCTTCTCCGTCTCCTCGATGGTGTAGGTCCCGTCGCCGGTGGACTCCCAGCGGCTCGCCGCGGTCTCGCCCGCCCGGCGGGTCTCCAGCACGACCTTTTCGGCGGCCATGAAGGAGGAGTAGAAGCCCACGCCGAACTGGCCGATGAGCTCGGCGATGCTCTCCTTGGACTCGCCCTGCTTCAGCCGCTCCACCAGCTCGCGGGTGCCGGACTTGGCGATCGTGCCGATGTTGGCGATCACCTCCTCGCGGCTCATGCCGATGCCGTTGTCGTGGATCGTCAGGGTCCGGAGCTCCCGGTCCGCCGCGAGGCGGATCTTGAGGTCCTCGTCGCCGGCGAGGAGCTCGGGCCGGGTCAAGGCCTCGAACCGTAGGCGGTCGAGGGCGTCCGAGGCGTTCGAGATGAGCTCGCGGAGAAAGATCTCCTTGTTCGAGTACAGCGAATGGATCATGAGGTCGAGGAGCTGCTTGGTTTCAGCCTGGAATTGCAGTGTCTCGACGGTTGCGGTGGTCATGGACAGTCCTCCTGGTCTTCGAGTCGCCCCTCCGCGAGAGGGGAGCGGTGGCGGGCCGCCGACCGGCCTCGGGACACCACACACGCTCGCGAGGGGTCCCCTGCGGGCTGCCCGGGAAGGGTGCCTCCTGCGGGGGTGTCAAGATTTTAGTGGCAGAGGCGCAGCTTTTCAACTGGGGGGCGGGAGACAAGGACAAAGGACCTAAAGGACCAAAAGGACGTCAAGGACAGGGAAGCCTCGTGTCCTTTAGGTCCTTGCTGTCCTTCAGGTCCTTTTTCCCCTCTCAGGAGCCACCGATTTCAATTCGCACGGTCTGCACCCCCTGCTCGACCCGGACCTCCACGACCTGCGGCTCGCCCTTCTTCTTGACGAAGCTGATGTCCCCGTTGCGCTCGAAGCGGGCTTCCTTGACCTGCCCCGGATCGTCCAGGTGAGCGTGGAGGCGGAGGGCCTCGTCGAGATCCCCCTTGCTGATGCGGTACCTTCGCAGGTTTCGGGGAATCGTCTGGCCGTCCCGGATCAGAGCTTGGGGCCTCCCCTTGAAGAAGACGCCCAGGCCGTGAGAACGCCAGGTCAGCCAGGCAAGGAGGTGATGCAGGACCACCAGCAGGGCAGAGGCGGCGAGGGTGACGGCCAGGGGAGCGGAGCCGTTGATGGCGCGACTGAGGGTGGATCCCAGGACAAAGGCGAGGACGATGTCGAAGACGGTCTCCCGGCCCAGGAAGCGGTTGCCCCCGATCCGCAGGATGGCCCAGCCGGCGAGATAGATGCCCAGAGCCCGCAAGGACATCTCCAGGACGGTGAACGACCGCGGCCCCTCGTGTGGCTCGAACAGCCAGCGCAACAGGTCTTCCATGGTGATCCTCCTCTCTTCCGCCCGCCCGAGCCATGCAACCGCCGAGCCTGTAAGATCCCCCGACAAAGGAGGACGCGATGGCCTGGGGAAAGAAGCAGAGCGGCGGAGGGGGCGGAGTCGCCTGGCTGGCCCTGATCGTGGCGATCCTGGCGCTGATCCTCGCCTGGTCGGCCTACCGGCGTACCGGAGGAGATCTCGACAGCCTGGTGCAGGATGTTTCCGAGGACGCCGGGCGGAGGGTCCGCGGAGCCGCGGAGGAGGGCACGGATGCGGTCGGGCGCCAGGCCGAGCTGGCCGAGGCCCGCGCCCGGCTCCTGGGGCATCGGGCCGAGGTCGAGGCGGACCGGAACCTCCAGAAGGTGCGGGAGGACGTGGCGGAGATTCGGGAGGACTTGGAGCTCTCCTACCGGAACGCCGGGGAAGGGGCCAAGGCGCGATGGAGGAACGTGGACGCCGAGCTTGAGCGGCTCGAGGCCCGGCTCCGGGAGGGGAGCGCCCGGGCGGTCGACAGCCTGGACGCAGCCGTCGAGAAGATCCAGGGCGAGGAGGAGCAGTGAATAACCTCGACCCGATCCTGGACGCCGACGCGGTGATCCAGGCGGAGTCGCCCGCCCTCTGGGCGGCCCTCTCTCCGCTCGGCCGACGGGCCCGCCAGCCGGCGGCCTTCCTGCCGCTCCAGACCGCTGAGGCCCGGGGGAGGGCCTTCAACGCCACCATCGGCCAGATCACGGACGGCCACGGGCAGGCCGTGCCGCTCCCCTCGATGGCCGCCGCCCTCGCCGGGCTCTCGGAGGCGGAGCGAAGCCGGGCCTTCCTCTACTCCCCCGTGGAGGGCCTGCCCGAGCTGCGCCAGCGCTGGCGCGAGTGGCAGCGCCGCGACCAGGGTGAAGAGCGCCCCTCGACGCTCCCCCTGGTGACCATGGGCACGGCCCACGCCCGCCACTTGGCAGCCGAGATGTTCGTGACCGAGGGCCGGACGGTGGTCACCGACGAGCCCTGCCGTCCGGAGGACCGCGCTCTCTTCGAAGTCCGTCTCGGGGCCCGGCTCCGCCCGGTCCCCCTCTACGACGGCCGCTTCGATCCCACGGCAGCCCTCCGCGCCCTGGGAGACCTCCCTGACGGAGAGCCCGTCGTCCTCCTGCTCCGCTTCCCGGACGACCGGGGCTACACCCCGAAATACCGCGAAAAGATGGCGTTCTGCCGCGCCCTGGCCGAAGGTGCGGCCGAGCGGCCGATCGTCGTCCTCGTGGACGACACCTGGGAAGTGCCGGACGCCGCGAGCGGCTCCCTCTTCTGGCTGCTCCACGGCTGCCACCCGAACATCGTCCCGATCAAGCTCGACGGCGCCGACGGCCACCTGGGCTTCCCCGGCGGGAGGGTGGGCTTCCTCACCTTCCCCTTCGCGCCCGAAAGCGGGATCGCGAAGGCCCTGGAGAGCAAGATCAAGATGCTGCTGCGGGCGGAGGTTGGATCACCTACGGCGGCGGGACAG
>DASQEB010000189.1:0-1940 GCA_035633875.1 Thermoanaerobaculia bacterium | reverse complement strand
TCCTGCTGGATGCGGGAGAGACGGGGGAGGTTCGGATGGCGAGCTTGACGGAGAACAGGGGGTGAACCATGGCTGAGAAGAAAGACATGCGTCTTGCGGCGTTGCGGCGGTTCGCCACCGCCATCACCCTCCTGAACGTCTTCGGGCACACGGTGCTCGGCTTCGAGCAGTCCTGGGCCACCCCCTTCGTGGCCCTGCTGGCCGCCTATTCCACGGAGATCCTGCTGGAGGTCATCGACGCCTGGCGCCACGGCCGCCGGCCGCGCTTCCTCGCCGGCGGCACCGCGCCCGTTGACTTTCTCCTGTCGGCCCACATCAGCGGCCTCGCGGTCTCCATGCTCCTCTACACCAACGACCGGCTCTGGCCCGTGGCGTTCGCCGCGGTGACGGCGATCGCCTCCAAGCACGTCTTCCGGGCGGGGGTGAACGGCCACAGCCGGCACTTCTTCAACCCGTCCAACCTGGGGATCACTTTGACGCTCCTGGCTTTCCCCTGGGTGGGCATTGCCCAACCATACATGTTCACCACCAAACTCTCCGGGGGCTGGGACTGGTTCCTGCCGGGGCTCATCATCTGCACGGGCTCGTTCCTGAACACGGTGTTCACGAAGCGCGTGCCTCTGATCCTCTCCTGGCTCGGCTTCTTCGTCCTCCAGGCGGTGATCCGTCACTTCTTGCTGGGCAATGCGCTCCTCGCGTCGCTCAACCCGATGACCGGCGTGGCCTTCCTGCTCTTCACCTTCTACATGGTGACCGACCCGGCGACCACGCCGTCGTCGGTGCGCGGGCAGGTCGCCTTCGGCGCCTCCGTGGCCCTGGCCTACGGGGCGCTGATGGCGATGCACGTGGTCTTCGGCCTGTTCTTCGCCCTGACCGCGGTGTGCGTGGGCCGCGGCCTCCAGATGTGGGTTGCGGGCCTTGCGGCGCAGCGGGCCGAAGCCAAGTCGGCCAAGGTCGAGGGCCCCTTGCCGGCGGGAGCTTGACCATGGCCGGAGAAGGCATCGCCATCGTCGGGATGGCGTGCCGCTATCCCGACGCCCGAACGCCCGCCGAGCTGTGGGAGAACGTGCTCGCGCGGCGGCGGGCGTTCCGCCGCATCCCGCCCGAGCGGCTGCGGCTGGAGGACTTCCAGGAGGCCTTCCCGGGCGACCCGGACAGCCTCTACTCCACCGAGGCTGCGGTCCTCGAGGGCTGGGAGTTCGACCGCGTGCGCTTCCGGGTGGCCGGGAGCACCTTCCGCTCGGCCGACCTCGCCCACTGGCTGGCGCTCGACGTGGCCGCCCAGGCCTTGGCCGATGCCGGCTTCCCCGACGCCCAGGGCCTCCCCCGGGACGCGACCGGCGTCCTCCTCGGCAACAGCCTCACCGGCGAGATCTCGCGGGCGAACCTCCTGCGCCTGCGCTGGCCCTACGTGCGCCGCGTCCTGGCCGCCGCCCTGGCCGGCCAGGGGTGGGAGGAGGCCCGGACCGCCGAATTCCTCGCCCGGCTGGAGGAGGACTACAAGGCCCCCTTCCCCGCCCCAATGGAGGAGACCCTCGCCGGCGGCCTCTCGAACACCATCGCCGGCCGGATCTGTAACCACTTCGACCTCCACGGCGGCGGCTACACCGTGGACGGCGCCTGCTCCTCGTCGCTCCTCGCCGTGGCCAACGCGGCGTCCGCCCTCGCAGCCGGCGACCTGGACGCGGCGCTCGCCGGAGGCGTGGACCTCTCCCTCGATCCCTTCGAGCTGGTGGGATTCGCCCGCACCGGCGCCCTGGCCCGCGGGGAGATGCGGGTCTACGACGCCCGGTCGAACGGCTTCATCCCCGGCGAGGGGTGCGGCTTCGTCGTCCTCATGCGGGAGGGGGACGCCGCCCGGCTCGGCTGCCGAACCTACGCCGTCCTGCGCGGCTGGGGCCTCTCCTCGGACGGCCACGGTGGCATCAGCCGGCCCGAAT
>DASQEB010000188.1:0-44443 GCA_035633875.1 Thermoanaerobaculia bacterium | reverse complement strand
CGGGGGTTCCGCATCGAGCTGGGGGAGATCGAGGCGGCCCTCGCCGCGCAGCCGGGGGTGCGCGAGGCGGTCGTGCTGGTCTGGGGCGAGGGCGAAGGCAGGCAGCTCGTGGCCTACCTGGCCGCCGAGGAGGTGCCCGGGACGATGGCGCTGCGGACCGCGCTCCAGGCGTCGCTGCCGGACTACATGGTGCCGGCCGGCTTCGTCTTCCTCGACGCCCTGCCGCTCACCGCGAACGGCAAGGTGGACCGCCGGGCCTTGGCGGGCCTCGAGCCCGAGGCGGACGGGGAAGGGGAGGGCTACGTGGCCCCCCGCACTCCGGTGGAGGGGCTGCTGGCCGGGATCTGGGGCGAGGTGCTGCGCCGCGAGCGCGTGGGCGTCCACGACGACTTCTTCACCCTGGGCGGGCATTCGCTGCTCGCCACCCGGCTCGTCTCCCGGATCCGCGAGGCGTTCGGGCTGGAGGTCGCCCTGCGCAGGATCTTCGAGGCTCCCACTGTGGCGGGCCTCGCCCGAGATCTGGAGAAGAGTGAGGTGGCCCGGTCGCGGACCGCTCCGTTCCGCCGGCTGCCCCGCCCGGTCGAGCTGCCCCTCTCCTTCGCCCAGGAGCGGCTCTGGTTCCTCGACCGCTTCGAGCCCGGGGGCGCCCTCTATAACATCCCCACCGCGGCCCTTCTGCGCGGGGGTCTCGACGTGACTGCGCTGGCCGCGGCCCTGGACGAGATCCTCCGCCGCCACGAGGCGTTGCGCACCGGCTTCGGTCTGGAAGGCGGCCGCGCCGTGCAGCGGGTGGCTCCCTGGCGTCCATCGAGCCTGCCGGTGATCGACCTCGCCGGTTTGACCGAGGACGCCCGGGAGGCCGCCGCCCGGCGGCTGGCGTACGAGGAGGCGGTACGTCCGTTCGACCTAGAAGCGCCGCCGCTGGTGCGCGCCGGACTGCTGCGGCTCGCTCCGGAGACCCACCTGGCCCTGTTCACCTTCCACCACATCGCCGCGGACGGCTGGTCGATCGAGGTCTTCCTGCGCGAGTTGGCCGAGCTCTACGGCGCCTTCCGCGAAGGCCGGCCGTCTCCCCTCCCGGACTTGGCCGTGCAGTACGCGGATTTCGCCGTGTGGCAGCGGGAGTGGCTGCAGGGCGAGGTCTTGGAGGGCCTGCTCGGCTTCTGGCGCGCGGCCCTGGCGGGCGCTCCCACGGCGCTGGAGCGTCCCGCGGACCGGCCGCGGCGCGCGGTCCTGGACAACCGGGGCGCGCACCTCGCGGTCCGCCTGCCGGACCGTCTCGCGGTGGACCTGGAGGCCCTCGCCCAGCGCGAGACCGCGACACCGTTCATGGTCCTCCTCGCCGGCTTCCAGGCGCTCCTCTCCCGCTGGAGCGGCCAGGAGGACGTCCTCGTGGGCACGCCGGCCGCCAACCGGGAGCGGCTGGAGCTGGAGCCGCTCATCGGCTTCTTCGTCAACACCCTCGTCCTACGCCTGGATCTGGGTGGAGGGCCGGGCTTCCGCGAGCTGGTCCGCCGGGCGCGGGAGGCGACCCTGGAGGCCCATGCCCACCAGGACCTCCCCTTCGAGAAGCTCGTCGAGGAGCTGGCGCCCGAGCGCGCCCCGGGCCGCACGCCGCTCTTCCAGGTGATGTTCACCGTGCAGACCCGTGCCGGCGCGCCGCGGTTCCTGGGTCTCACGGCCGAGCTCCTGGAAGTGGAGACCGGGCTCGCCAAGTTCGACCTGCTCCTCGCCCTGAGCTCCGGCGGGGGGCGGCTCGCGGGCGTCCTGGAGTACAGCGCCGGCCGGTTCGATCGCGCGACCGTGGAACGCATGGCCGGTCATCTGCGGACCCTGCTGGAAGGGGCCGTGGCGGAGCCGGAGGTGAGCTTCGGCGAGCTCTCCCTGCTCACGCCGGCCGAGCGCTTCCAGCTCCTGGAGGAGTGGAACGACACGCGGTCGGAGTTCCCGCGGGACCTCTCGATTCACCGACTGTTCGAGCGCGAGGTGGAGCGGGCGCCGGACGCCCTGGCGGTCCAGTTCGGCGAGGAGCGGCTGACCTATGCGGAGCTCGACCGGCGGGCGAACCGACTGGCCTGGGAGCTCCGCGCCCGCGGCGCCCGGCCGGGGGACCGGATCGGGCTCTGTCTCGAGCGTTCGGCCGCCATGGTGGTGGCGACCCTGTCCATTCTCAAGGCCGGCGGAGCCTACGTTCCCCTCGACGCCGGCTTCCCGCGCGAGCGGCTGGCTTTCCTGCTGGAGGACTCCGGGGTGTCCCTGGTGGTGACGCGGCCGGCTCTCGCCGACGTCCTCCCCGCGACCGGCGTCGAGCTGGTCCCGGTGGACGCCGCCGGACGTGACGGAGGCGACGCCCCGTCGGTGGACGTGCCGAGCGGGGCCTGCGCCTACGTGATCTACACCTCGGGCTCCACCGGCCTCCCCAAGGGAGTGACCGTGCCCCATTCCGCGGTCGTGCGCCTCGTCCGGAACACGAACTACGTGACGCTCGACGCCTCGGACCGCTTCGGCCAGGTGTCGAACATCTCCTTCGACGCCGCCACCTACGAGCTCTGGGGCTCCCTGCTCAACGGCGGCGTCCTGGTGGGCACCACCCGGGACGTGGTCCTGTCGCCCCGCGAGCTCGCCTCCTGGATCCGCGACGAGGGCGTTACCACCATGTTCATGACCTCCTCGCTGTTCAACCAGGTGGCGGCCGAGGTGCCGGACGCCTTCGCCACCATGCGGAACCTGCTGGTGGGCGGCGAGGCCCTGGACCCGCGCTCGGTCCAGAGGGTACTGCACGGCGGGCCGCCCGCGCGGCTCCTCAACGGCTACGGTCCCACCGAGGGGACGACCTTCAGCACGTGGTACGAGATCCGCGAGGTGCCGGAGGGGGCGGCGAGCATCCCCGTCGGGTTCCCCCTGGCCAACGCGCGCCTCTACGTACTCGACCGGAATCTCCAGCTGGTGCCGGTGGGGGTCCCGGGCGAGCTGTACATCGGCGGTGATGGGCTGGCCCACGGCTACGTCCGCCGGCCCTCTCTGACCGCGGAGCGCTTCCTCCCCGACCCGTTCGCGAGCGAGCCCGGCGGGCGCCTCTACCGCACGGGCGACCTGGTGCGGTCCCTGCCGGACGGGGCGGTGGACTACATCGGCCGCGTGGACAACCAGGTGAAGATCCGGGGCTTCCGCATCGAGCCGGGGGAGATCGAGGCCGTCCTAGCGCTGCATCCCGCGGTGACCGAGTGCGCGGTGGTCCCGCGCCGGACGGGAGGCGACCACCATTTGGTGGCCTTCGTCTCCGCGCTGGACGGGAGGCCGGCGGACCTGCGCGAGTTGCGCGCCTTCCTGCGCGAGCGGCTACCGGAGTTCATGGTCCCCGCGCACTTCGTCGTCCTGCCCGCCCTGCCGCTCAACGCCAACGGCAAGCTGGACCGGCGGACCCTTGCGGAGATCGAGCCGGACCTGGCGCCGGAGGAGACGGCCCCGGAGGCCCCCCTCGATCCCTTGGAGGAGCTGTTGGCCGGGGTGATGGCGGAGATCCTGGGGCGCGAGCGGATGGGCCTCCACGAGGACTTCTTCGAGCTCGGCGGCCACTCGATCTTGGCGGTGCGCCTGGTCTCGGCCGTGCGCGAGCGGCTCGGCGTGGAGCTGCCGCTGCGCCGGCTGTTCGAGAGCCCCACGGTCGCGGAGCTGGCCCCGGAGATCCACGCGCTGCGCGCCGGCGGGGCCGCTCCAACCCTCGTGCCCGCGCCGGCCGGCGCCGAGCCGGTGGTTTCCTTCGCCCAGCAGCGGCTCTGGTTCCTCGACCAGCTCGAGCCCGGCTCGCCCGTCTACAACATCCCGGCGGCGTTCCGTCTCCGGGGGCAGCTCGATGTAGAGGCCCTGCGGCGAAGCCTGGAGGGGATCGTCGCGCGGCACGAGGCGCTCCGCACCACCTTCGCCAGCGTGGACGGCCGGCCGGTGCCGGTGGCCGCCCCCGCCGTCGTCTGCTCCCTGCCGGTGGTGGACTTGAGGGGCCTCGGCGGGCCGGCGCGGGAGCGGGAGATCGCCCGGCTCCTGGAGGAGGACGCGCTGCGCAGCTTCGATCTCGCCCGGGGTCCGCTGCTGCGGGCGTGCCTGGTGCGCGCCGGGGACGAGGAGCATGCGTTGCTCGTCTCCATGCACCACATCGTCTCGGATGGCTGGTCCATGGGAGTGTTCCTGCGCGAGCTGGGGGCCTTCTATGGGGCCTTCCTCACGGGACGCGCGCCTGCGTTGCCGGAGCTCCCCGTGCAGTACGCCGACTTCGCAGCGTGGCAGCGGAGCTGGCTCTCCGGTAGCGTGCTGGCGACCCAACTCGCGCACTGGCGGGAGCGGCTTACGGGCGTGCCCGTTCTGGAGCTGCCCACGGACCGGCCGCGGTCTCCCGTGCGCGGCGGCCGAGGCGGCGCACGGGAGGTCGTCCTGCCCGCCGCGCTGTCGCAGGAACTGGCCGCGCTGGGGCGCCGCGAAGGGGCCACCTTGTTCATGACCCTGCTCGCCGCGTTCGAGCAGCTCCTGGCGCGCTGCTCCGGCCAGGACGACCTGGCCGTGGGCACTCCTGTCGCCAACCGGAGCCGGGCCGAGATCGAGGGGCTGATCGGCTTCTTCGTCAACGTCCTGGCGCTGCGCTCCTCCCTGGGAGGGGCGCCGAGCTTCCGGGAGCTCCTGGCGCGCGTACGGGAAGGCGCTCTGGAAGCCTACGCTCACCAGGACGTCCCCTTCGAGATGCTGGTGGAGGAGCTCGCTCCCGAGCGCGACCTCTCTCGCACGCCCCTGTTCCAGGTCCTGCTGGTGCTTCAGAACGCGACCTTTGGGACCCTGGAGCTACCCGGCCTGACCCTGGAGCCCCTGGCCTCTGCGGCGGGCACCGCCAAGTACGACCTCACCGCGGCGTTCGCCGAGACAGATCGGGGGATCGCCGGAGTCTTCGAGTACGATCGCGACCTCTTCGACGAGGCCAGCGTGGATCGGCTCGCGGCCCGGTTCCAGGCCCTCCTCGCCGCCGCCGTGGCCGCGCCGGAGAGCGACATCCTGGATCTGGCCTGGATGCCCGAGGCCGAAAGATGGCAGGTGCTGGTGGAGTGGAGCGACGGCGGTGCCCTCGCGCCCGCGGACGGGTGTCTGCACCACGCCTTCGAGGCCCAGGCGGCGCGCACGCCCGACTCTCCGGCGCTCCTCTGGCAGCGGGAGGTTCTCACCTACGGCGAGCTCGACCGGCGCTCCGCCCGTCTGGCCGCCCTGCTGCGCTCGCTCGGCGTCGGTCCCGAGGTGCGCGTGGGAATCCTGGCCGAGCGCACGCCCGAGATGGTGGTGGCGCTCCTCGGCGTGCTCCGGGCGGGAGGCGCCTACGTCCCCCTCGACCCCACGTACCCCGCCGAGCGAGTGGCCTTCATGCTGGAGGACGGAAGCGCCGCCGTCCTCCTGACGCAGGAACGGCTGCTCGACCGCCTGCCGGAGAGCCGGCCGGTCCACGTCCTCTGCCTGGACCGCTTGGAGAACGAGACCTGGGGAGAAACGCCGGCCGGCCCCGGCGCCGGGCCGGACAACCTCGCCTACGTCATCTATACCTCGGGCTCTACCGGCCGTCCCAAGGGAGTGGCGATCCGCCATCGGAGCGCCGCGGCTCTCCTCGCCTGGGCCCGGACCGTGTTCCCGCCCGCGGACCTGGCGGCGGTGCTGGCGTCGACCTCGATCTGCTTCGATCTCTCGATCTTCGAGCTGTTCCTCCCCCTCGCCGTGGGCGGCCGGATCGTGCTGGCGGAGAACGCTCTGGAACTGCCCGATCTGCCCACGGCCGGCGAGGTCACGCTGATCAACACCGTGCCCTCGGCCATGGCCGAGCTGGTCCGCTCCGGCGTGCTGCCGCCCTCGGTGCGCACGGTGAACCTGGCGGGCGAGCCCCTGCGCCGCGACCTCGTGGAGCGGATCTATCAGCGAAGCGCGGGCTTGGCCGTGACCGGCGTCTACAACCTCTACGGCCCCTCGGAGGACACGACCTATTCGACCTTCGTGCGGGAGGAAGCGGGGGACCCGCGGGCGCCGTCCATCGGCCGGCCCGTCGCCGGCACGCGGGCCTACGTTCTCGATGCCGCCGGGGAGCCGGTGGCCGCCGAGGTGGCCGGCGAGCTGTTCCTGGGCGGCGAGGGCCTGGCCCGCGGCTATCTCGGCCGGCCGGAGCTGACCGCGGAGCGCTTCGTCCCCGATCCCTTCGGGCCGGCGGGGGAGCGGTTGTACCGCACCGGGGACCTCGCCCGCTGGCGCCCCGACGGCCGGCTGGAGTTCCTGGGCCGCATCGACCACCAGGTCAAGGTGCGGGGGTTCCGCATCGAGCTGGGGGAGATCGAGGCCGCGCTCCTAGCCCACCCGGACCTTCGCGACGGCGCGGTCCTCGTCCGCGACGAGGGAGACGGGAGGAGATATCTCGCCGCCTACGTCGTCCCCGAGGAGGGGTGGACGCCGGCTCGCGACGAGCTGGTGGAGGCCCTTCGGCGCGGGCTGCCGGACTACATGGTGCCCTCCGTCTTCGTCGTCCTTGATGCCCTGCCGCTCACGCCCAACGGCAAGGTGGACCGCCGCGCCCTGGCGCGCCTCGCTCCGGTGCCGGAGGCCTCCGGGGAGGGAGATGCAACGCCGCGCACCCCCACCGAGGATCTGCTCGCCGGGATCTTCGCAGACGTGCTGGGCCGCGAGCGGATCGGCGTGCACGACGACTTCTTCGCCGTCGGCGGCCACTCCCTCCTCGCCACCCGGGTGGTTTCGCGGGTGCGCGAGAGGCTCGGCGTGGAGGTCCCGCTGCGCAAGGTCTTCGAGGCCCCCACGGTGGCCGGCCTCGCCCGCGAGCTCAAGGGCCTGAGCGGGGAAGGGGCACAGGTCGTGCCCTTCCGCAGCCTCCCGGGCTCGGACGACCTGCCCCTCTCCTTCGCCCAGGAGCGGATCTGGTTCCTCGAGCGCTTCGAGCCCGGCAGCAGCCTCTACAACATTCCTGGGGTCGTCCGGCTCGAAGGAGAGCTGAACGAGCCCGCGCTCGCCGCTGCCCTCGGAGGTATTGTGCGCCGGCACGAGACCCTGCGGACGGCCTTCCGGGAGATCGGAGGGCGTCCGGTCCAGCGGAGCCTGCCCTGGTCTCCCCTCGCGTTGCCGGTCGTCGATCTCGGGACGCTGCCGGAAGACGGGCGGGAGGAGGCTTGGCGGCGGCTCGTGCGGGAGGAGGCGGTCCGGCCGTTCGACCTGGCATCGGGCAGGATGCTGCGGGCGCTGCTCCTGCGCCTCGGCGAGCGCGAGCACGTCGTCGCGCTCACCTTCCACCACATCGCCACGGACGGCTGGTCGTTCGGCGTCTTCCTCCACGAGCTGCGGGCGCTGTACGAGGCGGCCTCCACGGGGCGGCCCTCGCCGTTGCCGGAGCTGCCGATGCGCTATGCGGACTTCGCGGTCTGGCAGCGGGAGTGGCTGCAGGGCGAGGTCCTGGAGGGCCAGCTCGCCTGGTGGCGGCAGGCCCTCGCCGGGCTGCCGGAGGCGCTCGAGCTGCCCACGGACCGGCCGCGTCCGGCCGTCCGCGCGGGCCGGGGAGGGAGCGTCGTCTTCTTCCTCCCCACCGACCTGTGCGCCGGGCTGACGGCGGTCGCCCGCCGGGAGGGGGCCACGCTGTTCATGGTGCTCCTCGCCGGCTTCGAGGCCCTGCTCTGCCGGCTGGGCAGCGGCGAGGACATCGCGGTGGGCTCTCCGATCGCCAACCGGAACCGATTCGAGACGGAGCCGCTGATCGGGTTCTTCGTCAACACGCTCGTGCTGCGGCTGGACCTCTCCGGAGATCCAGGGTTCGACGAGCTAGTCCGGCGGGCGCGGGAGGTGACCCTGGGGGCCTACACCCACCAGGATCTGCCGTTCGAGAAGCTGGTGGAGGATCTCGCGCCGCGCCGTGATCCCAGCCGCACACCGTTGTTCCAGGTGATGCTGACCCTGCAGAATGCTCAACCTGGCCCGATCGTGATGCCGGGGCTGCGGATGGAGCCGCTGGCGCTGGCGAGCGAGACCGCCAAGTTCGACCTCTCCCTGGGCCTCGCGGAGGTCGACGGGGGCTTGACAGCGAAGCTCGAGTACGACCTGGACCTGTTCGAGAGCCGGACGGCCGAGCGGATCTGCGAGCGGCTCCAGACGCTGCTCGCCGGAGCGGCCACCGGCCCGCAGAGCTCCCTCTGGGACCTGCCGCTGGCGAGCGAGGCCGAGCGCGCGCAGGTGCTCGCCTGGAGCCGGCCGGACGGTGCGTCGGACGGCGGCGAGGCCTGCCTGCACGAGCTCGTGGCAGCCCGGGCGGCCCTCGCTTCCGACGCCGTGGCCGTGGAAGGGGAGGGGGAGATCCTGACCTACGCCGGCCTGGTGGGCCGGGCCCGCTCGCTGGCGCGCCTCCTGCGCGCGCGGGGAGTCCGCCCGGAGGTCCCGGTGGGGCTGTGCGTGCCGCGCTCTCCGCTGGGAGTCGTGGGCCTCTTGGGGCTCCTGGAGGCCGGGGGAGCTCACCTGCCCCTCGACCCCTCCTACCCGCGGGAGCGCCTGGGCTTCCTGCTGAAGGACTCCGGCGCCCGGGTCCTCCTCACCACGGATCCGCTGCGGGAGCTCGTGCCGGCGGCACCGGCCGTGGAGGTCCTGTGCCTGGAGTCCCTGCCGGAAGCCATGGACGTGGACGACGTGATGGGCGGCGCGACCTTCGGCAACCTCGCCTACGTGATCTACACCTCCGGCTCCACCGGCGCTCCCAAGGGCGTGGGGGTGGAGCACAGCATGGCGGCACGCCATCTCCGGGGGCTGATCGAACGCTACGGCCTGGCCCCGGGGGATCGCTTCCTGCAGACCGCGTCCTGGAGCTTCGACGTCTCCGTCGACCAGATCCTGGGCTCGCTGATCGCCGGCGCCACGGTGGTGTTCCCCGACCGGGAGCTGACCGACCCGGACGGGATGCTGATCGCCCTGCGGGAGCTGCGGGTGACGGTGATGAACCTCACCCCGGCCTGGTTGCACGAGATCGTGCGGCACCACGCGGGGTCCGCGGAGTCGGGAGACGGCCTCTCCCTGCGTCTGACGATCGGCGGCGGCGAGGCCATGCCACCGGAGATCCCCCGCCTCTGGCCGTCGACGCCGCTGCGGAGGAGCGCCCTTCTCAACGCCTACGGACCGACCGAGACGGTGGTGACCGCAACCCTCGGCGAGATCGCGGGCCGCCCGCAGGGTGGGAGCGTCCCCGTCGGCCGGCCGCTCGCCGGGCGATCGGCCTGGGTGGTGGACCCGCACGGCAATCCGGCGCCGGTGGGGGTCCCGGGAGAGCTTCTCCTGGGAGGGATCCTGGGGCGGGGCTACCTCGTCCGCCCCGGGCTCACCGCCGAGCGCTTCGTGCCCGATCCCTTCGGGACGCAGGCCGGCGGTCGTCTCTACCGCTCCGGCGACCTCGCCCGCCGGCTGCCCTCGGGAGAGCTCGAGTTCCTCGGGCGGGTCGACCAGCAGGTCAAGGTGCGCGGGTTCCGCATCGAGCCCGGGGAGATCGAGGCCGTCCTGCGGGAGCACCCGCAGGTGGAGGAGTGCGCCGTGATCTCCCGCGGCAGCGGCGGGGACCGCCACCTGGCCGCCTATGTCGCGCCGGCCACGGACGCATCTCCCGAAGCCCGGGAGCTGCGGGCCTTCCTGCGTGGCCGGCTGCCCGACTTCATGGTTCCCTCCGTCTTTGCCGTGCTGCCCTCGCTGCCGCGCACCGCGAACGGCAAGCTGGACCGCCCGACCCTGGCGCGGATCGAGCCCGGCCGGGAAGAATCGGCGGTCCCCGAGGCCCCCCGCACGCCGGCCGAGGAGCTGGTGGCCGGGATCGTGGCGGAGGTCCTGGGCCTCGAACGGGTGGGGGTCCGCGACGATTTCTTCGAGCTCGGCGGTCATTCTCTCCTCGCCGCCCGCCTCGTCTCACGGGTGCGGGAGAGTCTGGGGGTCGAGCTTGCGCTGCGCCGCGTGTTCGAGCGCTCCACCGTGGCCGATCTCGCGGCCGAGGTCGAGTCCGCCCGGAGCGGCGGCCTGCGGGACGGGGCCCCGCCGCTCGAGAGGCTGCCCGCTCGCGCCGAGGTCCCCCTCTCCTTCGCCCAGGAGCGGCTGTGGATCCTCGACCGCTTCGAGCCGGGCAACCCCGCCTACAACATGCCGGCCGGCGTGCGCTTGCGCGGCGACCTGGACGTGGCGGCCCTGGAGCGCAGCCTCGACGCCCTGGTGGCCCGCCACGAGACCCTGCGGACCACCTTCGCGAGCGAAGGCGGGCGGGCGGTGGCGGTGATCGCCGGGACCGGCTCATGCCCCCTGCCGCGGGTGGACCTGTCGGGGCTGCCCGGCCCGGAGCGGGCCCGGGAGATCGTCCGCCTTGAGACCGAGGAGGCCCGGCGGCCCTTCGACCTCTCCCGCGGGCCGCTGCTCCGCACGCTCCTCCTGCGGGAGGCCCCGAGCGAGCACATCCTGCTCTTCGACATCCACCACATCGTCTCGGACGGCTGGTCCCTGGACGTGTTCGTGCGCGAGATGGCGGCCTTCTATGCCGCCTTCCACGAGGGGCGGTCGGCCGGCCTGCCGGAGCTGCCCGTCCGGTACAGCGACTACGCGGCCTGGCAGCGGCGCTGGCTGAGCGGTGCCGAGCGCGAGGCCCAGCTCGCCTACTGGCGCCGCCAGCTCGCCGGGGCCCCCGAGGCCCTCGAGCTGCCCACCGACCGCCCGCGGCCGCCGGTGCGGACGCACCATAGCGGCCAGGTCGCGCGGCGCCTGCCGGCCGGGGTGGCCGACCGCCTGCTCGCCCTGAGCCGGCGCGAGGGGGCGTCCCTGTTCATGGTCCTGCTGGCCGCCTTCAAGCTCCTGCTGCACCGGCTGGCGGGCGAGGAGGACGTCCTCGTGGGCACGCCCATCGCCGGCCGCGGCCGGACCGAGCTGGAAGGCCTCATCGGCATGTTCCTCAACACCCTGGTCCTGCGCACCTCGCTGGCGGGCGACCCGACGGTCCGCGAGCTCCTGGCCCGGGTGCGGGAGACGGCCCTCGACGCCTACGCCCGCCAGGACGTGCCGTTCGAGATGCTCCTCGACGAGCTCAAGCCGGAGCGCGACCTCTCCCGCAGTCCCCTGTTTCAGGTGTTTTTCAACATGCTGAACCTGCCGGCGGGAGAGATCCGCCTGCCCGGCCTGAGCCTGGAGGGGAGGCCGTCGCCCGGGCTGCCGTCGAAGTTCGATCTCACCCTTTACGTGCAGCCGCAGGCGGACGGGATCACTTTCGATCTGGTCTACAACGGCGACCTCTTCGATCCGGGACGGATGGAGGAGCTGCTCGCGCAGCTCGCGGCCCTCGCATCCCGTTTCGCGGAGGACGCCGAGGCGCGGACCGGCAGCCTGTCGCTCCTCACTCCGGCGGCCAGGGCCGTCCTCCCCGACCCCCTGGCCGTCCTGGGGGAGGAGTGGTGGGGGCCGGTCCACGAGAGGCTCACGCTCCACGCCCGGGGCACCCCGGACCGCGTGGCCATGCGCGACCGCGACGGCGCCTGGACCTACGCCGAGCTCGAGGCCCGCAGCAACCGTCTGGCCCGGGAGCTGCTGGCCGCCGGGCTGCGCCCCGGGGACCCGGTGGCGATCTACGCCCACCGCTGCGCCACTCTGGTCTGGGCGGTGCTCGGGACCCTCAAGGCCGGCGGAGCGTTCGTGCTCCTCGATCCGGCCTATCCGCCCGCCCGGCTGATCGACACGCTGAAGCTCGCCTCCCCCAGGGCCTGGCTGCGGCTCGCCGAAGCCGGTCCCCTGCCGCCGGAGCTCGCGAGTTTCGTGGCCGGTCTGCCCGATTGCGTCCGGCTCGACCTGGCCCCGGCGACGGCGGAGGAGAGGGCCCCGGGTGGGGAGGAGAGCGAGCCTCCGGCAGTGACCGTCGGCCCGGACAGCCTCGCCGTGATCGGCTTCACCTCGGGCTCCACAGGCCTCCCCAAGGGCATCCTGGGCCGGCACGGACCGCTCTCGCACTTCCTGCCCTGGCAATGCGAGAGGTTCGGGCTCACGGCGGACGACCGCTTCAGCCTGCTCTCCGGCCTGGCGCACGATCCGCTGCAGCGGGACCTCTTCACGCCGCTCTGGCTCGGCGCCTCGCTCACCATCCCGGACCCGCTGGACCTGGGGACGCCGGGACGGCTGGCGGACTGGATGCGCCGCGAGGGGGTGACGGTCTCCCACCTTACGCCGGCAATGGCCCAGATCCTCACCGAGCGTCCCGCGGGAGCTCCCGCCGTCGAAGCGCCGGCGCTGCGCCTCGTCCTTCTGGTGGGCGACGTGCTCACCCGGCGCGATGTGGCGCGCCTGCGCCGCCTCGCCCCGAGGGTCACCTGCGTGAACCTCTACGGCAGCACGGAGACCCAGCGGGCCGTGGCGTTCCACGTGGTGGAGGACCCGGCCGGCCCCGGGGCCGCGGCCGAGCGCTCGCGGGAGGTCCTGCCGCTCGGCAAGGGGATGAAGGACGTGCAGCTTCTGGTGCTCAACGCCGCCGGCCAGCTCGCCGGGATCGGCGAGCTCGGAGAGATCTGCGTCCGCAGCCCGCACCTCGCCCGGGGCTACCTGGGCGACGAGGGGCTCTCCCGCGAGCGGTTCCCGACCAACCCGTTCACCGGCCGGCCGGGAGACCGCCTCTACCGGACCGGCGACCTGGGACGCTACCTGCCCGACGGCAGCGTGGTCTTCGTGACGCGGGCCGACCAGCAGGTCAAGATCCGCGGCTTCCGCATCGAGCCCGGGGAGATCGAGGCGCAACTCGGGCGGCTGCCCGGCGTGCGCGAGGCGATCGTCCTCGCGCGGGAGGACGCCCCCGGCGACCGGCTCCTGGTGGCCTACGTGGTCCCCGATCCGGCGGCCGGCGAGGCGCCGTCCGCGGCGGGGCTCCGGAATTTTCTGAAGGAGCGCCTGCCGGCCTACATGATCCCGTCTTCGTTCGTGCTGCTCGACCGGCTGCCGGTCACGCCGAACGGCAAGGTGGACCGCAAGGCCCTGCTCCGGATCGACGACCGCCAACGGGAGGCGCACGTGGCCTATACGGCGCCCCAGAACGAGATGGAGACGACGCTCGCATCGATCCTGCGGGAGGTCCTGCGGGTCGAGCAGGTCGGCATCGATGACAACTTCTTCGAGCTCGGCGGCAACTCGCTTCTGCTGGTCCAGGTGCAGAGCCGGATCCAGGCGCAGCTCGGCCGCGAGTTCCTGCTGGTGGAGATGTTCAACCATCCGACGGTCCGGGCCCTCGCCGCGCACCTCGGGGGCGGCGGCACGGCCGAGCCCGCCCCCGCCGGCGCGAGCGGCGACCGCACCGATCAGTTGCGCCAGGGACGGGACCGGCTGCGCCGGCGTCTCCAGCAACAGAAGAGGTCTTGAGCCCGATGAGGGTGGAACACGAGGAGACGGACGTGAGCGAAGCGGATCACGGCGAAGGCAACGGCTTGGAGATCGCGATCATCGGGATGGCGGGCCGGTTCCCCGGAGCCGACGGCATCGAGCAGTTCTGGCGCAATCTCCGGGACGGCGTCGAATCGCTGACCTACCTGGACGCGGAGGACGTCCCGGCCGACCTCCGGGGGCAGCCGGGCCACGTTCCCGTGGCGCGGATGATCCCGGACTACGACCTGTTCGACGCCGGCTTCTTCAGCGTGAACCCCCGCGAGGCCGAGATCCTCGACCCGCAGCAGCGCGTCTTCCTCGAGTGCTGCTGGGAGGCCCTGGAGGACGCCGGTTACGACCCGGGCCGGGTGCCCGGGCCGGTGGGGGTCTATGCCGGCTCGCGCTTGAACTTCTATCTGATGAACGTCTATTCGCGTCCGGACCTCGTGAGGTCGATGGGCGACCTCGTGGTCCAGATGGGCAACGAGAAGGACTACCTGGCCACGCGCGTCTCCTACAAACTCAATCTCGGCGGGCCCAGCGTCACCGTGCAGAGCGCGTGCTCCACGGCGCTGGTCGCCGTCCACCTGGCCTGTCAGGGCCTGCTGAGCGGCGAGTGCGACATGGCGCTGGCCGGGGGCGTCTCGATCCGCATCCCCGAGCTCGGGTACGTGGCCTCGGAGGGTGGAGTCAGCTCCCCCGACGGCCACATCCGGCCCTTCGACGCGAAGGCCGGGGGCACGGTGTTCGGCAGCGGTCTGGGCGCGGTCGTGCTGAGGCGTCTCTCCGACGCCGTGGCCGACGGCGACACGATCCACGCCGTCATCCTGGGCTCGGCGGTGACCAACGACGGCATCCAGAAAGTGGGCTTCACGGCTCCGGGCATGGACGGCCAGGTGCGCGTGCTGCGCAACGCGTACACCGTGGCCGACGTGGACCCGGGCACCCTCAGCTACGTCGAGGCGCACGGCACCGGCACGCCGGTGGGCGATCCCATCGAGGTCTCCGCGCTGACGCGGGTTTTCCGGGAGCACACCGAGGAGCGGGGCTTCTGTGCCCTCGGGTCGGTGAAGGCCAACATCGGCCACCTCGGGGCCGCCGCCGGGATCGCCAGCCTGATCAAGGCGACCCTGGCCATGGAGCGCCGGGAGATCCCGCCTTCGATCCTCTTCGACGAGCCGAATCCGCAGATCGACTTCGCGAGCAGCCCGTTCTTCGTCAACACCGAGCTGCGGCCCTGGGAGTCGAACGGCCGACCCCGCCGGGCGGGCGTCAGCGCCTACGGCATGGGCGGCACGAACGCCCACGTCGTGCTGCAGGAGGCCCCCCCCGCGGAGCCGACGTCCGCCTCGCGCCCCTGGCAGTTGCTGCTCCTCTCCGCCCGCACGGAGACCGCCCTCGAAACGATGACGGCGAACCTCGCCGCGCACCTCGAGGTGCACCCTGAAGCCGCCCTGGCCGACGTCGCCTACACCCTTCAGGTGGGCCGCAAGGTCCACGAGCACCGGCGCTCCGTGGTCTGCCGGGACGCCGAGGACGCCCGGCGGGCGCTGGCGGGCGAGGCGCCGGAATGGGTGTCCACCTGCTTCGGGCAGGGGAGGGAGGGCAAGGTCGCCTTCCTCTTCTCCGGCCAGGGAGCGCAGTACCCCGGAATGGGGCGCGGGCTGTACGAGACCGAGGCCGCGTTCCGGGACGAGGTCGACCGCTGTTGCGAGCTGCTCCCGTCGCACCTCGGGCTCGACCTTCGGGAGCTCCTGTTCGCGGCGGACGACGACGCCGAGGCGGCCGAGCGGCTGTCTCGAACCTGCTTCACCCAGCCGGCGCTCTTCGTTGTCGAGTACGCCCTCGCGCGCCTCTGGATGTCCTGGGGCATCGCGCCCTCGGCCATGCTCGGGCACAGCATCGGCGAGTACGTCGCCGCCTGCCTGGCCGGCGTTTTCTCCTTGGAGGACGCGCTTGCCCTGGTGGCGGAGCGCGGGCGACTGATGCAGAGCCTTCCGTCCGGCGCCATGCTCGCGGTGCCGCTGCCGGAGGCCGAGGTGCTGCCGCTGCTCGGAGCCCAACTCGCGCTGGCCGCGGTCAACGCGCCGGACCGGTGCGTGGTCTCCGGCCCCCACCAGGCGGTGGACAACCTGCTCGCCCGGCTGACGGAACGGAATGTGGCGGCACGGCCGCTCCACACCTCCCACGCCTTCCATTCGCACATGATGGAGCCGATCCTGGCGCCCTTCGCCAAACGCCTCCAGGAGGTCGAGCTCCACGCGCCGGCCCTGCCGTACCTCTCGAACGTCACTGGCGCCTGGATCACCGGCGAGGAGGCCACCGACCCCGCCTACTGGGTCCGGCACCTGCGGCAGGAGGTCCGTTTCGCTGACGGCGTCCGCGAGCTCTGCCGGGATCCGCAGACCGTCCTTCTCGAGGTCGGCCCGGGCCGGACCCTGGCGAGCCTGGCGCGCCAGCATCCGGATCGCGGCACCCAGCGGGTCGTCGTCACCTCCCTGCCTCATCCCAGGGAGCGGCAGGAGGATCTGCCGTTCGCGCTCAAGGCGCTGGGCCTCCTCTGGCTCGCCGGCGTCGATCCGGATTGGAAGGGCTTCCATGCCGGGGAGCGCCGTCGGCGGATCCCCCTGCCGGCCTACCCCTTCGAGCGTCGCCGTTTCTGGATCGAGCCGAGGCTCTCCCCTTCGGCCGCGGTGCCGGCTGCGGCGGGTGCCCGCTTCGATGAGCCCGCGCCGGAATCCCCAAGGGCCGGCGGGCCGGTCCCCGCGGCCTTCCGCAGCGCGGCCGAAGCGCGCGTGGCCGGCGTGTTCGAACAGCTCCTGGGCGTGGCCGCCGGCCCGGAGGACGATTTCTTCGAGCTGGGGGGCGACTCGCTCCTGGCCACCCGTCTCGCAGCGCGGCTGCGCGAGGAGCTGGACGTCCAGATGTCGGTCCAGGCGGTGTTCGACACGCCCACCGTCGCGGGTCTCGCCGAGTGGACCGAGGCGGCGGTCGGCGGGGCGGAGCGGGCCGGCTCTCCAACCCTCGCGCCGCTGCCCGCGGGCGCGGAGCGGCCACTGTCCTTCGCCCAAGAGCGCCTCTGGTTCCTCGACCGCTTCCAGCCCGGCAGCTCGGCGTACAACATCCCCTTGGCGGTCCGCCTGTCCGGGCCTCTGGAACCCTCCGCGCTGGACCTCGCGCTGGGCGAGATCGCGCGGCGCCACGAGGCCCTGCGGACCACCTTCCCGGCGGAGGACGGAGGGCCCCGCCTGCGGGTGGCCCCGCTGGGCCCGGCGCCGGCCGCCCGGGTCGATCTGTCGGACCTGCCGGACGGCCCGCGCGAGGAGGAGGCCGCGCGCATCGCCCGGGAGGAGCCCCGGCGGGGCTTCGACCTTGCCGCCGGCCCCCTGCTGCGGGTGACCCTCGTCTGCTTGGCGGTGGACCGGCACTTCCTCTGCGCCACGATCCACCACATCGTTTCGGACGGGTGGTCCCTCGGCGTCTTCGCGCGCGAGCTGATGACCCTCTACCGGAGCTTCGCCGCGGGCCGGCCCTCCCCCTTGCCGGAGCTGGAAGTCCAGTACGCCGACTTCGCGGCCTGGCAGCGCCGCCGCCTCGACGGCCCCGCCCTCGAAGCGCTCCTCGCCGCCGCGCGGGAGCGGCTGGGCTCGGCGCCCGGGGTGCTGGAGCTGCCGACCGACCGGCCGCGCCCCGCCGTCGAGACGTTCCGCGGCGGGCGCCGGCAGGTCTCCATTCCGCCCGAGCTCGCCGCCGCCCTGGTGGAGGTCGGCCGCGCGCGGGGCGCCACCCTCTTCATGACCCTCCTCGCCGCCTTCCAGGTGCTGCTCCACCGCCTCACCGGCGAGGAGGACCTGACGGTCGGCACGCCCACCGCCGGACGGACGCTCGTGGAGGTCGAGGGGCTCGTCGGGCTGTTCATCAACACCCTGGTCCTGAGGACGGCGCTGGGCGGGAACCCCGGCTTCGAGGAGGCCCTCGACCGCGTGCGGGCTTCGGCCCTGGACGCCTTCGCCGGTGCGGAGCTCCCCTTCGAGAAGCTGGTGAAGGAGTTGCGGCCGGAGCGCCGGCTGGGGCACTCGCCCCTGTTCCAGGCGATGTTCATCCTCCAGAACCTGCCGGTGGAGCGGATCGAGGCCGGCAACCTCGCCCTGGAGACCCTGCGCGAGGCCTGGCACGGGGTCTCCCGGTTCGACCTGACCCTCTCGCTGACGGAAGGGACGCGCGGGCTCTCCGGCTACCTGGAGTTCAAGGCCGACCTCTTCGAGGACGCCACCGCGGAGCGGTGGGTCGGGCTCTTCTCGGCGCTGCTCACCGGGATCGCGGAGGACCCCGCCCGGCGGATCGCCGATCTGCCGCTGCTGCCGGATTCCGAGCGGTGGCAGCTCCTGTCCTTCGGGAGCGGGGCAGCGATGGAGCTTCCCGCGGGCCTGGTCCACCAGCGCATCGCCGAGCGGGCCCGGCGTTGCCCCGGCGCGGTGGCCGTCTCGTTCCAGGGCGAGGAGTGGACCCGCGCCGAGCTCCTGGACCGCGCCGGCCGCCTCGCACGCCGCCTGCGCGCCCAGGGGGTCGGCCCCGGCGTGCTGGTGGCGGTCTGCCTCGAGCGCTCCCTCGCCCTGCCCGCGGCGCTCCTCGGGGTACTGCAGGCCGGGGGCGCCTACCTGCCTCTGGACCCGAGCTACCCCGCCGAGCGCCTGGCCTTCATGCTCTCCGATTCGGGGGCGTCGGTGGTCCTGACGCAGGAGTCCCTCCTCGATTCCCTGCCGCTCGCCGAGGCCGTACGGGTCCTGGTGGACGGCGACGGCCCGGAGCTCGACGGGCCGGCTCCCGACCCCTGCCCGGACGACCTGGCCTACGTGCTCTACACGTCGGGCTCCACCGGCCGGCCCAAGGGGGTGGAGATCCCCCACGGGGCCCTGGCCAACTTCCTGGAGTCGATGCGCCGCGAGCCGGGCCTCGCCGCGGACGACGTCCTCCTGGCGGTGACCTCGCTTTCTTTCGACATCGCCGGGCTGGAGCTCTTCCTGCCGCTGGTGGTGGGGGCACGCTTCGAGATCGTCTCCGCCGCCGAGGCCGCCGACGGCTCGGCCCTGGCCCGCCGGCTGGAGGCGAGCGGCGCCACGGTGATCCAGGCCACGCCCTCGACCTGGCGCATGCTCCTGGCGGCCGGCTGGAAGGAGCCCCGCCTGGGCAAGGCGCTCACCGGCGGCGAGCCCCTCACCGGCGATCTCGCCGCCCGCCTGCTGGAGCGGGCCGACGAGGTATGGAACGTCTACGGCCCCACCGAGACCACGGTGTGGTCGTCGGCCCTCCGGGTCGAGCGAGCGGGGACGGGAGCGGCGGTCCTGCCGATCGGCCGGCCTATCGGCAACACCCAGCTCTACGTGGTCGACGGCTGGGGCCACCACGCGCCGGTGGGCGTGCCCGGCGAGCTGTGGATCGGCGGCGAGGGGGTCGCCCGAGGCTACCGCGGCCGCCCGGCGCTCACCGCCGAGCGCTTCGTCCCCGACCCGTTCACCGGAGGACGGCCCGGCGCCCGGCTCTACCGCACCGGCGACCTGGTCCGCCGGCGGGGCGACGGCGGGCTGGAGTTCCTCGGCCGCATCGACCATCAGGTGAAGGTGCGAGGCTTCCGGATCGAGCTTGGCGAGATCGAGTCCCGGCTGCGCGAGCACCCGGAGGTGGCCGAAACCGTGGTGGTCGCCCGCGGGGACCGGCTGGTCGCCTACGTGGTGCCGGCGGCGGAAGCCGCCCCCGCCCCCGACGCCTTGCGCGAGCACCTGCGCGCCGGCCTCCCCGAGTACATGGTCCCGGCGGTCTACGTGCCGATGGCGGCCCTCCCGCTGACGCCGAATCGCAAGGTGGACCGCAAGGCCCTCCCCGATCCCGGCCGTGGGGAGGCCGCGGCGGCCTACGTGGCGCCCGGCACCCCCATCGAGGAGAGCCTGGCCGCAATCTGGGCCGATCTCCTGCGGGTGGAGCGGGTGGGCCTGGACGACGACTTCTTCGCCCTGGGCGGCCATTCGCTGCTGGCGACCCGGCTGGTCTCCCGCCTGCGGCCTCTGCTCGGCGAGGCGCCGCCGGTCCGCTGGGTCTTCGAGCGGCCCACCCTGCGCGGTCTCGCCGCGCGGGTCGACGAGCACCGGGAGGGCCCCGGCCTCCAGGCGCCGCCGATCGAGCCGGTCCCGCGGGAGTCTGAGCTCCCCCTCTCCTTCGCGCAACAGCGCTTCTGGTTCCTCGACCGCCTGGAGCCGGGCCGGCAGGACAATATCCCGGCGGCGCTGCGCCTGCGGGGCCGCGTCGAGGCCGGAGCCCTGGCCGGCGCGTTGACGGAGATCGTCCGGCGCCACGAGGTGCTGCGCACCACCTTCCCGGTGGTCGGGGGTGAGCCGCGGCAGCGCATCCTGCCACCCGCGCCGGTGCCCCTGCCTGTGGTGGACCTTTCGGGCCTGCCGCCGGAGGCGCGCGAACGCGAAGCCTTCGGGGCGACGGGCGCCGTGGCCCGGCTCTCCTTCGACCTCGCCCGCGGCCCCCTGCTCGCCGCCGCCCTGATCCGCCTGATCCCGGAGGAGGAGCACCAGCTCGCCTTCTCGATCCACCATATCGTCTCGGACGGCTGGTCCACGGGCATCCTGATGCGCGAGCTGTCGGCCCTCTACGCCGGCCTCGCCAGGGGGCGCCGCCCCGAGGAGGTACCCCTTCCCGAGCTGCCGGTGCAGTACGCCGACTACGCCGTCTGGCAGCGCCGCTGGATCTCCGGCGAGAACCTGGAACGGCTGGTAGCGGGCTGGCGCGCCCAGCTCGACGGGGTGCCCGCCACCCTCGACCTGCCGACGGACTTCCCGCGCCCGGCAGTCCAGTCGTTCCGGGGCGGCCATCAAAGGTGGAGCTTCGGCCTGGAGAGGACCGCGGGGCTCAAGTCCCTGGCCCGGGCCGAAGGGGCGAGCCTGTTCATGGTCCTGCTGGCGGGCTTCGCGGGACTGCTTCACCGCCTCAGCGGGCAGGAGGAGGTGGTGATCGGCTCGCCGGTGGCCGGGCGCAACCGGGAGGAGATCGAGAATCTCATCGGCGCATTCATCAACATGCTCCCCCTGCGGGCCGACCTCTCGGGGGACCCGACGGTCCGCGAGCTGATCGGCCGGGTGCGCGAGGTGAGCCTGGAGGCCTACGCCCTCCAGGACCTGCCGTTCGAGAGGCTCCTGGACTGGCTGCAGCCCGCCCGCGACCTGGCCCGCCCGCCGCTCATCCAGGTGATGCTCGTCCTGCAAAACGCGCCGAGGGAGCTCCTGCAGTTCCCCGGGCTGACGCTCGAACCGATGCTGGCGCGGACCGGCACCGCCCGCTTCGAGCTGACCCTCTGGCTCGCCGAGGGCCCCGAGGGCATCGGCGGGACGCTGGAGTACGGCGCGGCCCTGTTTGAGCCGGCAACCGCCGCGCGCCTGGCCGGGAGGCTCTCGACGATCCTGGCGGGCGCGGCGGAGGATCCCGACCGCCGGCTCTCGCAGTTGCCCCTGCTGCCCGAGGAAGAGAGGCGGCAGGTGTTGGTTGCGGGCAACGACACCGACCTGGAGGTGCCGCCCCTGCCGGTCTACCGGCGCTTTGCCGAGCAGGCCCGGCGGACGCCGGGTGCGGTGGCCGTGGCCTTCCAGGGGGAGGAGCTCACCTACGCCGCGCTCGCCGAGCGGTCCGGCCGCCTGGCCCGCCGGCTGCGCGCCCTGGGCGTCCGCCCCGGCGCCCTCGTCGGCCTCTGCGTCCAGCGCGGGCTCGACCTCCCGGTGGCCCTGCTCGGCCTCCTTGAAGCGGGCGGCGCCTACCTGCCACTCGACCCGGCCTTTCCGGCCGACCGGCTCGCCTTCATGCTGGAGGACTCCGGGGCCGTCATGATCCTCACCCAGGAGCACCTCGCGGGAGCCCTGCCCGAGTCCCGCGCGCGGGTCGTCTGGATTGAGGACGACGGCCCCGAGGAGGAGGTCGCCCCCGGCAGCGGGGCGGGGCTCGATGACCTCGCCTACGTCCTCTACACGTCCGGCTCGACGGGCCGGCCCAAGGGGGTCGAGATCCCCCACCGGGCGTTCGCCAGCTTCCTGGAGTCCATGCGCCGCGAGCCCGGCGTGGACGCGGGACACCGCCTGCTCGCCCTGACCTCCCTCTCCTTCGACATCGCGGGGCTGGAGCTCTTCCTCCCGCTGATCGTCGGCGGGCGCATCGAGATCGTCTCCTCCGCCGACGCCGGCGACGGCCTGGCCCTCTGCCGGCGCCTGCGCGAGAGCCGGGTGGACGTGGTCCAGGCTACGCCCTCGACGTGGCGCATGCTCCTGGAGGCCGGCTGGCGGGAGCCCCGCCTGGGCAAGGCGCTCACCGGCGGCGAGCCCCTCTCGGGTGACCTCGCCGACCGGTTGCGGGAGCGGGCGGACGAGGTTTGGAACGTCTACGGCCCTACGGAAACCACGGTCTGGTCGTCGGTCCTGCGGGTCGAGGAAACGGCGGCGGTCCTCCCGATCGGCCGGCCCATCGGCAACACCCAGCTCTACGTGGTCGATCCCTGGGGCAACCCGGCGCCGGTGGGCGTGCCCGGCGAGTTGCTGATCGGCGGCGAGGGGGTCGCCCGGGGCCACCGCGGCCGCCCGGCGCTCACCGCCGAGCGCTTCGTCCCCGACCCGTTCGCCGAAGGCCGGCCCGGTGCCCGGCTCTATCGCACCGGCGACCTGGCCCGCCGCCGGGGCGACGGCGTGCTGGAGTTCCTCGGCCGCATCGACCACCAGGTGAAGGTGCGAGGCTTCCGGATCGAGCTCGGCGAGATCGAGTCCCGGCTGCGCGAGCACCCGGACGTGGCCGATGCGGTGGTCGTCGCCCGCGAGGACCGGCTGGTTGCCTACGTCGTGCCGTTCCCGGGTGCCGCTCCCGCTCCCGAGGCGTTGCGCGAGCACCTGCGCGCCGGTCTCCCGGAGTACATGGTCCCGGCGGCCTATGTGCCGCTGGCGACCCTCCCCTTGACGCCGAACCGCAAGGTGGACCGCAAGGCCCTGCCCGATCCCGGCGGGGTGGGCGGCGCCGAGCCCGTGCGGTTCGAGGAGCCGCGGACGCCGTCCGAGCGGCGGCTGGCCGAGCTCTGGAGCGAAGTGCTGGGCGTCCCGCGGGTGGGCGCGGGGGACGACTTCTTCGCCCTGGGCGGCCATTCGATTGTGGCCACCCGCCTGATGTTTCGGATCCGCGAGCGCTTCGGCATCGACCTGCCGCTGCGTACCCTCTTTTCCCGGCCGGTCCTCCGTGCGCTGGCGGAGGAGATCGAGGCCTCGCGGGCGGCCGGCCCGGCGGACGCCGGGACGGAGCGCTTCCCCCGGCTCCAGCCCGACCCCGCCAGAGGCACGGAGCCGTTCCCTCTGACGGAGGTGCAGGAGGCCTACTGGATCGGCCGCAGCAGCGAGATGACCCTGGGCCGGGTCGCCACCCACATCTATCTCGAAATCGACCTGTCGGAGCTCGACGTCGACCGCCTGCAGAGGGCCCTGGACCGGCTGGTCCGCCGCCACGGCATGTTGCGGGCCATCGTGGAGGTCGACGGCCGGCAGCGGATCCTCCCGGAGGTGCCGCCCTGCACGGTCCCCGTCCTCGACCTGCGGCGGAGCGCTCCGGCGGTGGCGGAGGCGGGGCTGGCCGCGGTTCGCGAGCGGATGTCCCACCAGGTCCTACCCAGCGACCGCTGGCCCCTGTTCGAGGTCGCCGCGACGCTCCTGGACGACCGCGTGCGCGTCCACCTGAGCCTCGACCTGCTGATCGCCGATGCCTGGAGCTTCCGCATCCTGGCGCGCGACCTCGCGGCCTACTACGGCGACCCCGACACCGAGCTCCCGGCCCTGGAGATCTCCTTCCGGGACTACGTGCTGGCCGAGGCCTCCCTGCGCGAGACGGCGGCCTGGCGCCGGGCCCTGGACTACTGGCGCGGCCGCCTGGCCACCCTGCCGCCGGCGCCGGAGCTGCCCCTGGCCAAGAGCCCGGCGGCGGTCGTCTCCCCCCGCTTCGTGCGCCGGCGCGGCCGCCTCGACCGGGCCGCCTGGGAGCGCCTCCAGGCCCGGGCGCGGCAGGCCGGCGTCACGCCCTCGGCCCTGCTCCTGGCGGCCTGGGCCGAGGTCCTCGGCGCCTGGAGCCGCAGCCCGCGGCTGACGGTGAACCTCACCCTGTTCAATCGACTGCCGCTCCATCCCGAGGTCGACGAGCTCGTCGGAGACTTCACCTCCCTCACCCTGCTGGCCGTGGAAGGGGAGCCGGGGGAGCCGTTCGAGCGGCGGGCCCGCCGGGTCGGGGAGCGGCTGTGGGACGACCTCGACCACCGCTTGGTGGGCGGCGTGCGGGTGATTCGCGAGCTGTCGCGAGCCCAGGGCCGGACGGTGCTCATGCCGGTCGTCTTCACCAGCACCTTGAACCAGGGGCGGGAGACTCGCCGGGAGCCGGCGAAGGGCGGGGGAGAGGGCGGCTACGGGATCAGCCAGACGCCCCAGGTGTGGCTCGACCACCAGGTCCATGAGACCGAGGCCGGCCTCGTCTGGAACTGGGATGCCGTCGAGGAGCTCTTCCCGGAGGGGCTGCTGGATGCCATGCTCGCTGCCTACCGGGACCTGCTGGCGCGGCTTGCGGACGACGAGGCCGCCTGGCGGGAGCCGGTCCGAGGCCTCCTCCCGGCCGGGCAGCGGGAGCTGATCGCCCGGGCCAACGCCACCGACGCTCCGGCGCCCGAGGGGCTCCTCCACGAGCCGTTCCTCGCCCAGGCGGAGAGGCGGCCGGACGCCACGGCCCTGGTGACGTCGAGCCGTCGCTTCACCTACGGCGACCTGGACCGGGCCTCCCTGGCCCTGGCCTACCGGCTACGCCGGCTCGGCGCCGAGCCGAACCGTCTGATCGCGATGGTCATGGAGAAGGGCTGGGAACAGGTGGTGGCCGTCCTGGCGGTCCTCCGTGCGGGAGCGGCCTACCTGCCTATCGATGCCGGGCTCCCGGAGGAGCGCGTCCGCCACCTCCTGGACCGCGGCGAGGTCGCGGTCGCCCTCACCCAGCCCGCGCACGCCGGGCGCTTCCCGGAGCCCTCCGGGGTCGCGTGGGTCTCCGTGGACGACGGCCTCTTCGCCGCGTCCGCGCCGGCGCCGCTGCCGGTGGCCCAGACTCCCGAGGACCTGGCCTACGTGATCTTCACCTCCGGCTCCACGGGCCAGCCGAAAGGCGTGATGGTCGAGCACCGGGGTGCACTCAACACGGTGATCGACGTGAACGAACGGTTCGCCGTGGGCCCCGGGGACCGGGTGTTCGCGCTCTCGTCCCTCAGCTTCGACCTGTCGGTTTACGACGTCTTCGGGCTGCTGGCGGCCGGCGGCACCATCGTCCTGCCCGACCCCGGCGCGGGCCGCGATCCGGCCCACTGGATGGAGCTCGCCGCCCGCGAGGGCGCAACCCTCTGGAACTCCGTCCCCGCCCTGATGGAGATGCTCGTGGAGTACGGGGCCGGGCTTCCCGACGCGCCGCGCCCGCCGCTGCGGACGGTGCTGCTCTCCGGCGACTGGATCCCGGTCCGCCTGCCGGACCGCATCCGGGAGGCCTTCCCCGCCGCCGAGGTGATCAGCCTTGGCGGCGCCACCGAGGCCTCCATCTGGTCGATCCTCTACCCGATCGGCCGGGTGGGGGAGGGCTGGCAGAGCATCCCCTACGGGCACGCCATGAAGAACCAGCGCTTCCACGTGCTGGACGACGGCTTCGAGCCCCGCCCGGTGTGGGTGCCGGGCCATCTCCACATCGGCGGGGTCGGCCTCGCCCGGGGCTACTGGCGCGAGGAGGAGAAGACGCGGGCCGCCTTCGTGGTCCATCCCCGGACCGGCGAGCGCCTCTACCGCACGGGAGACCTCGGCCGCTGGCTGCCGGACGGCGAGATCGAGTTCCTCGGCCGGGAGGACACCCAGGTCAAGGTCCAGGGGCACCGGATCGAGCTGGGCGAGATCGAGGCCGTCCTGGCCCAGCACCCGGCGGTTTCCGCGGCGGTGGTGACGGCCCACGGCGAGCGGCACGGCCCGAAGCAGCTCGTGGGCTACGTGGTCCCGGCCGACGGCGCCCGCCGGCCCAGGTCGCCCGGCAACGGCGCCGACCGGCTCCCCTTCAAGCTTGAACGGCTTGCGGGATCGGACGGCGAGGACGTCTCCTGGGCCGGGCTGCCGCTTCCGCGCCTGACGCCCGCCGAGCGGGAGGCCGTCTTCTTGCGGCGCCGCACCGTCCGGACGTTCGACCGCGGACCCGTGCCGTCCACCCGCCTGGGCGCGTGGCTCGCCGGCCTCTCCCACCTGCCGGTGGAGGGCTCGCCTCTGCCCAAGCTCCGGTACGGCTCCGCCGGGAGCCTCTACCCGGTGCAGGCCTACCTGCTGGTGAAGCCCGAGCGGGTCGAGGGAGTGCCGGGAGGCGTGTACGCCTACGACCCGGCCGCCCACGCCCTGGCGCGGCTCGACGACCGGGCCGACCTCGACGCCGCTCTGTTCGACGAGGTCAACCGCGAAACGGCCGAGAGGGCCGCCTTTGCCCTGTTCCTCATCGCCAGGCGTCCGGCCATCGAGCCGCTCTACGGGGCCAGCGGCCTGCACTACGCCGTCCTCGAGGCCGGCCTGATGACGCAGCTCCTGGAAACCGAGGCGCCAGACTACGGCTTGGCCCTCGCCCAGGCCGGGGGGATCCGCTTCGAGCCGATCCGGGATCGTTTCGACCTGGAGGGCGGTCACGAGCTGATCCACGTGCTCCTCGGGGGCGGCCGGACGCCCGACGCTTCCGGCCGGGACGCCTTCCTGGCCGACCTGCTCCGCGTGACCTCGGCGCCCGCGGGCGGAGGGAACGGCGGTGCTCCGGCGAGCTCCGCCGCCGCCAGCCCGCTCCCTCCGGCGGTGATCGCCGACCCCATGGAGCGCCTCCGCTTCAAGCTCTCCCAACCCGGGCTGCGCCGCGACGAGGGACGTCCACGCATCCCCCTGGAGAGGCCGCCGCTCGGCACGGACGAGGCTGCCGCCGCCTGGTTCCTGCGCCGGAGCTACCGGCGGTTCCGCACGGAGCCGGTCCCGCTGGAGGAGGTCTCCCAGCTCCTGGGCAGCCTCTCGGCGGTGGAGATCGAGGGGGCGCCCTTCCCGAAGCGCCGCTACGGATCGGCCGGCGGGCTCTACCCCGTGGAGGCCTGGCTCTACGTCAAGCCCGGCCGCGTCGCGAGACTGGCCGGCGGCACTTGGCGTTACGATGCCCGCCGCCATCGCCTCGTGCTCTTGCGCGAGGACGTGCACATCGCCCCGGCGGTGGTGCCCGCGGCCAACCGGCGGCTGTTCGAGGACGCGGCGTTCGTCCTCTTCCTGGTGGCCCGGCGCAGCGCCATCGAGCCGCTCTACGGCGTTCGGGCCGGCCGCTACGCCGCCCTGGAAGCCGGCCTCATGACGCAGTTGCTGGAAACCGAGGCGCCGGGGCTCGGGATCGGGCTGACCCAGATCGGCGGCGCCCGGTTCGCCGACCTGCGCGCTTCGTTCCACGCCGAGGACGACCACGAGCTGGTCCACGCGCTGGCCGGCGGCCGCATCGGCCCCGAGCAGATCGGCAGGGCCGCCTGGCTCGCCGAGTCGGCGGCGGAGGCGGGGAGCTCCGTCTCCGAGGACGACGAGCCCGCCGCCGTCCGTCGTCCGCCGGCGCTCGAGGCTCCGGCGCGACCGGGCCCCGCGGCTGGCGGCGAGGGCCTGCTGGACGAGCTGCGGGAGTTTCTCCGCAGCCGTCTGCCGGAGTACATGGTGCCCCCACACCTGATGGAGATCGAGACCCTGCCCCTTTCGCCCAACGGCAAGGTGGACCGCGCCGCCCTCCCCCGCCCCGAGGCGCCGGCCGCGCAGGAGCGGCCGGCCCGGGCGCCGTTCGCACCTCCGAAAACCGAGCTGGAGCGGCTCGTCGCCACGTCGGTCGCCGGAGTCCTGGGCGTCGAAAGGGTCGGGCTGCACGACAACTTCTTCGACATCGGAGCCACCTCGGTGCACGTGGTGCGTGTCCACAACGACCTGCGCCGCGCCCTCGGGGTCGAGATCTCCATGATGGACCTGTTCAACCACCCCGCCGTGTCCCTGCTGGCCCGCCACCTGGCCGGCCGGGTCGCCGGGGGTGGGGCCGAGGCTCCGGCGCCGGCGGAGCCGTCCGAGGACGATCGCGCCGAGAGGCTTCAGGAAGGCAAGGACTGGCGCCGGCAGCGGCTCCAGAAGCGCCGGGAACTAGGGAGGTAGACAAGCATGACCGAGGAGAGCACGGGAACGCGCGAGTGGAACGGCTCGGAGATCGCGATCACCGCGATGGCGGGCCGTTTCCCGGGCGCCGACAGTATCGAGACTTTCTGGGAGAACCTGCGCAACGGCGTCGAATCGATCCGGTTCTTCACCGACGAGGAGCTGCTGGCGGCCGGCGCCGATCCGTCCACGTTGAAGCGGCCCGGCTTCGTGAAGGCGGCGCCCGTGCTCGGCGACATCGAGTCGTTCGACGCCGCCCTGTTCGGGATTCCGCCCCACGAGGCGCAGCTCATGGACCCGCAGCAGCGGCTCTTCCTGGAGTGCGCGTGGGAGGCCCTGGAGCGGGCGGGCCGCAACGGGGGCGGCGGCGAGGAGCTCGTGGGCGTCTACGCCGGGCTCGAGTTGAACGCCTATCTGCACAACCTGTTCGCCAACCCGGAGGTGATCGAGCGCGCGGGAGCTTTCCAGTTCGAGCTGGCCAACGACAAGGACTACATGGCCACCCGAGCCTCCTACAAGCTGAACCTGAGGGGCCCCAGCCTCACGGTCCAGTCCGCGTGCTCGACGTCCCTGGTCGCAGTCCACCTGGCGAGCCAGGGGCTGCTCACCGGCGAATGCGACGTCGCCGTGGCCGGGGGCGTATCCCTCCAGATCCCTCAGGTTTCCGGGTACGTGGCCCACGAAGGAGGAATCCGGTCGCCGGACGGGCACTGCCGGGCCTTCGACGCCTCGGCCCAGGGCACCGTCTTCGGCAGCGGCGTCGCCGTGGTGGTCCTCCGGCGCCTGGCCGACGCCCTGGAGGACGGCGATCCCATCCACGCCGTCATCAAGGGCTCGGCGATCAACAACGACGGCGCTCTGAAGATCGGCTATAGCGCCCCCGGTGCCGACGGGCAGTACCGGGTCGTGCGCGCGGCGCACCAGATCGCCGAGGTGGACCCGGAGACGATCACCTACGTGGAGGCCCACGGCACCGGCACCGCCCTCGGCGACCCCCTGGAGATCTCGGCGCTCACCCGCGCCTTCCGGGCGGCCACGCAGAAGCGGGGTTTCTGCGCCATCGGCAGCGGCAAGACGAACGTGGGGCACCTGCGCTCCGCCGCCGGGGTGACTGGCCTCATCAAGACCGTGCTCTCGATGAAACACCGGCAGCTCCCGCCGATCCTCCACTTCCGGCGCGCGAACCCGCAGATCGACTTCGAGAGCAGTCCGTTCTTCGTGAACGAACGGCTTTCCGAGTGGCGTCCCGCGCCGGGGGCTCCCCTGCGGGCGGGGGTCAGCTCCTTCGGCGTGGGCGGCACGAACGCGCACGTGGTCGTGGAGGAGGCGCCTGCGGGCCGCGCCTCGGGCCCGTCCCGGCCCGCGCAGCTCCTGGTGCTCTCGGCGAATACGCCGACGGCTCTGGAGAAGCTCCGGAAGAACCTCTCCGAGCATCTGCGCCGGTCTCCCGAGCTGCCGCTCGCCGACGTCGCCTACACCCTCCAGGTCGGGCGCCGGCGCGGCCAGCACCGGGGCTTCGCCGTCTGCCGGTCCGCCGAGGACGCAGTCGAGGTGCTGGCCACCGCGCCGCCCGGCCGGTTCCATGCCGCGCGCCAGGAGCTGCAGGACCGCCCGGTGTTCTTCCTCTTTCCCGGCCAGGGCGCCCAGTACCCGGGGATGGGCCGGGCGCTCTACGACACGGAGGCGGCCTTCCGGCGCGGGATCGACGAGTGCGCCGAGCTCCTGCGCCCGCTCGTCGGCCTCGACCTGCGGGACGCGCTCTTCCCGCGGCCCGGCCGCGAGGAGGAAGCTGCGGAAGCCCTCCGGCAGACGGCGCTGGCCCAGCCGGCGCTATTCGCCCTGGAGCACTCCCTGGCGTGCCTCTGGATGGAGTGGGGCATCCAGCCGCGGGGGATGCTCGGCCACTCGGTCGGCGAATACGCGGCCGCCTGCCTGGCCGGGGTCTTCTCGTGGCAGGACGCCCTCGCTCTGGTGGCCGAGCGCGGCCGGCTGATGCAGGAGCTCCCGCCGGGGGCCATGCTCTCTGTGCCGCTCGCCGAAGAGGAGCTGCGGCCCCGGCTCGGGCTCGAGCTCTCGGTGGCGGCGGTGAACGGCCCATCCCGCCTGGTCGTCTCCGGCCGCGCGGAGGCGGTGGACGCCCTCGCGGCCGAGCTGTCTGCGGAGGCGGTCGCCTGCCGGCGCCTCCAGACGTCCCACGCCTTCCACTCGCCGATGATGGACCCGATCCTCGCACGGTTCGAGCAACGGGTGCGCCAGACCCATCGGAATGAGCCGTCCATCCCCTTCGTGTCGAACCGGACGGGGACCTGGATCTCCCTCGCGCAGGCGGTGGACCCCGCCTACTGGGCCGAGCACCTCCGGCACGCGGTGCGTTTCGGCGACGGCCTGCGCACGCTGGCGGCCGAGGAGAACGGGGTTCTGCTCGAGGTGGGACCGGGGCAGACCCTCGCCTCCCTGGCGCGGCAGCACCCCGGCCGCCCGGCCGGGCAGGTGGTGATCCCCTCGCTTCCGCACCCCAAGGAGACCCGGGCGGCCGACGAGTTCCTGCTCGGCGCCCTGGGCGAGCTCTGGACGGCGGGCGTCTCCATCGAGTGGAGCGGCTTGCAGGCCCGCGAGCGCCGGAACCGGGTCGAGCTGCCGACCTACCCCTTCGAGCGCCGGCGCTATTGGCTGGAGCGCCGCCCCGCCTCCGCGTCGAAGCCTCGGCCCACCGGCCGCAAAGAGCTGTCGGAGTGGTTCTGGGTCCCCCGCTGGAAGCCCTCGGTGCCCCCGGACCCGCCGGAGGGCGTCGCGGCGGCCGGCTGGCTGGTCTTCGCCGACCGGGAAGGCCTGGGGGATGCCCTGGCGCGGATCGCCGAAGGCCGGGGGGAGACGGTGACGCGGGTCGAGCCCGGCGACCGCTTCGAGGAGGTCGCTCCGGGGCGGTTCCGCATCCGCCCCGACGCTCGGGACGACTACGAGGCGCTCGCCGAGCGGCTGCCCGGCCGCCCGGACCGGGTCGTCCACCTCTGGGGTCTGGACGGTTCCGGCGGCTCCGAGGCCGAGCCGCTGTTCCTCGGTGCCCTGCGCCTCGCCCAGTTCCTGGGCCAGGCGCTCCCCGGAGGGACGCCGGGCGCCGTCCAACTGCGGGTGGTCACTCGCGGTGGCCTCGCCGTGGACGGCCGCGACGCCGTCCCCCATCCGGAACGGGCGGTCCTGCTCGGCCCGGTGCGGGTGCTCCCGCTGGAGCATCCGGAGATCGGCTGCGCCCTGATCGACGTGGACCTGCCCTCCGGCACCGGCGATCCCGGGGCGCTGGAGCGCCTGGCCGAGGCCCTCCTCGCCGAGGCCCTGCTGCCGCCCGCCACCCACGCCGCCGTCGGCTACCGGGGCGAGGAACGCTGGGTGGAGGGCTTCGAGGAGGTCGCACTGGCCCCGGTCCCGGCCGGGCGCCTGCCCCTGCCCGAAGGGGGCGTGGTGCTCCTCACGGGCGGCCTCGGCGGCGTCGGCCTGGCGCTCGCCGGAGAGCTGGCCCGCTCGCGCAAGGCACGGCTCGTGCTGACCGGCCGCTCCGGTCTGCCGGACCGGGACGCCTGGGACGGGTGGCTCGCGGCCCACGGCCCGGACGATCCGTCGTCGCGGCGGATCCGCGCGGTCCGCTCCCTGGAGGAGGCGGGCGCCGAGGTCCTGGTGGAGGCTGCGGACGTCACCGACGTCGAGGCCCTGCGGGAGGTGGTCCGCCGGGCCCGCCAGCGCTTCGGCGCGGTCCACGGCGCCATCCACGCCGCCGGCCTGCCCGGCGGCGGCGTCATCGCCCTGAAGACGCCCGAGGCCGCCCGCGAGGTGCTGGCGCCCAAGGTGGCCGGCGCCCGGGCGCTTGCCCAGGCGCTCGAGGGCGAGCCGCTGGCCTGGCTCGTCCTGTGCTCCTCGACCTACGCGCTGACCGGCGGCATCGGCCAGGTGGACTACTGCGCGGCCAATGCCTTCCTCGATGCCTTCGCGCGCCACCTGGAGGCCCGCACCGGCGTGCGGACGCTCTCCCTGAACTGGGGAGCCTGGCAGGAGGTCGGCATGGCCGTCGCGGGCCGGCCGGCGCAGCCCGTCCGTCCGGCTTCCGCGGGCGGGAGCGCCGGGCTTGCCGAGGCGCTTCCGGATGCACCGGGCCTCCACCCGCTCCTGGACCGCCGCCTCGACGGGAGCGCCTACGCGACCTCCTTCTCGCCGGCCCGCCACTGGGTGCTCTCCGAGCACTCCGTCCTGGGCACCCCGGCCGTTCCCGGCACCACCTATCTGGAGATGGTCCGCGCCGCCTTCGCCAGGGAGACCGGGGAGGAGGCGGCGGAGATCCGGGATGTCCAGTTCGTCGGCCCGCTCTTCGTCCACCCCGGCGAGGTGCGGGAAGTCCGCACCCTGCTGGAGCGCATGGAGAACGGGGAGGGCGAGCTCCGCTTCCGTATCGAGAGCGGCGGCCAGGACCTCGCCCGGGGGCGGGTCCGGCCGCTTCGCTCCGCGGCGCCGGCTCCCCGGGACGTCGCCGCCCTGGCGGCCCGTTGCGGAGAGCGGGAGCTCGAGGGGGTCGCCGCGGGCCCGACCGGGGGCGCCATGGTCTCCTGGGGTCCGCGGTGGAGCAGCTTCCGCCGGGCCTGGGTGGGGGAGGAGGAGGCGCTCGTCCAGCTCGAGCTGCCGGCCGAGTTCCACGGCGATCTGGATGGCCTCGCCCTCCACCCGGCCCTGCTCGACGTGGCCACGGCCTTCGTCGCGGGGCTCCTGCCCGGCGGCAATCTGCTGCCGCTCGGGTACGGAGCCCTGCGGGTCCGCAAGCCCCTGACCGCGGCTCTGTACGCCCACCTGACCCGGGTCCACGGCGGCGAGCAGGGGGATACGGTGGCGGCCGACGTCGCGCTCCTCGCTCCCGACGGCACCCTGCTGGTCGAGATCGAGCGCTTCTCCCTGAAACGGGTCTCCGACTCCGGGCGCCCCCCGGCCGCCGGGGCTTCCCCGGGCTCCTCCGACTGGATCCGCCCCACCGAAGGCGTGGACGCGTTCCGCCGGGTCCTCGCCCGCGGCCGGTTCGCGCAGGTCGCCGTCTCGCCGATCGACCTCGAGGCGGCCACCGCCGCCGTCCGGCGCGGCGCCGGCGACGCCCGGGAGGACGAGCCCAAAGACGAGCGTTTCGCCCGCCCGGACCTGGCCACGGCCTACGAGCCGCCGCGTGACGAGAGGGAGAAGCTCCTGGTGGAAGTCTGGCAGTCCGCCCTGGGCCTCGAGCAGATCGGCATCCACGACAACTTCTTCGAGCTCGGGGGGGACTCCGTCATCGGCATCCAGGTGGTCTCCCGGGCGGCGGCGAGCGGGCTTGCCTTCTCGCCCGAGATGCTCTTCGAGCATCAGACCGTCGCCGAGCTCGCCTGGGCTCTGGGCGCCTCGGAGCGAGACCCCGCGGCTCTGGACGAGGTGGCCGCCGCAGGTGTGCCGGTCGCCGCCCGCCAGCGAGAGCTCCTCGAGGCGGGGAAGGAAGCGCCCTGCTGGTACACCGTCTGGGCTCTCCCTGCCATCACGAGCCTCGCGCCGGCCGGTCTCCTCCAGGAGGCCCTCGAACGGGTCGTAGCGCGCCATGACGCGCTGCGCACCCGCTTCGCGCGAGGAGCCGGGGGGTGGACCCAGACGCCCGGGCCCGCGGAGATCGTCCAGGTCCGGGAGACGGAGGCGGAGATGGCGGCCGCCCTGGAAGGTCTGCGCGCGAGCCTCGTCCCGGAGAGCGGCGCGCTGATGGCGGCGGCGATCCTGAAGGAAGGGGAGGGGAGCCCCGTGCGGGCCCTGCTCGCGGCCCACCCTGCGGCGGCTGACGCGGCCTCCTGGCGTCTCCTGAGCGACGAGGTGCGTTCCGCCTGCCGTCAGCTTGCGTCGGGTGGCGAGGTGGACCTGCCGTCTCCGACGGCCCCCTTCCACCGCTGGCTGGCTGTGCGGATCGAAAAGGCCCGGGCGAGGAACCCGCGCCCCGAGGTCGTGGAGTGGCTGGCCGGTCTGGACGCAGCCGCACCGGTCGCGGCGGGCTCCCCGGAGGAGGTCGTCGCAGTCCGCCTCAACGGGGAGGACACCCGCACCCTGCTCGACGAGATCCCCGACCTCCAGCGCATCCGGACCGAGGAGCTGATCCTGGCCGCCCTGGCTCGCACGCTCGGCCGGACGAACGGCGGGCGCCCGGTCCTCGTCGAGATCGAGGTGGACGGAAGGGACATCGAGGAACTCGGCCTGGACCTGTCACGCACGGTCGGCTGTTTCACCGCCGTGGCTCCGGTCCTGCTCGACCTGCGGGGATCGGGGGCGCCCGGCGAGGAGCTACGGGCAGCCAAGGAGCAGATCCGCGGCGGGGCCGCCGCCGGTCTGGAGTCCGTATGGATGCGCGATTTCGCAGATCGCACGGACCTCGCCGCTCCGCCTGCAGCCGGGGTGCGCTTCACCTGGCTCGGCGACGCCCAAACGAGCGGCGGGAGGCGAGGGAGCGGACCCGGCCTGACGGTGACCGCGCAGCTCGACGGCGAAGGCCTATGCTTCGACTGGAAGGGAGCGGGAGCGGAGAGCCTGGCGGGCGATTTCCTAGAAGTGCTGCGCGCGATGATCGCGGACTGCCGATCCTCGTCCATGGCGCTCTACACGCCGTCGGATTTCCCAGACGCGGAGCTCAGCCAGGAGGACCTCGACAAGCTTTTCTCAAAAGGGATTTCGTGAGGAAAACTGACAGAAACGTGTCCCGGTCCTTCACTGCGCCGGCACCTAGGATCAGGAGGGTCTTGCAACCTTTCTGAGCTGCTTCCGCCGTTCCGCCCGAATCATGGTTTTGTTTGGAAAAACCTTGGGAAAGGAGTGTGTCTCGTGGTAAGAATCCTTCGAACCTGTTGTGTCGCGCTGCTGCTGTTGGCCAGCGCGGGAGCCGTCTTGGCCGATGGCGGTGTGACGTTCACGAACATTGCCGCGGATGACGGCGCCGGCATCACCTACCGGCGGGCCACCTCTCCGGACCGGGAGGCGGTACACGATGCTGCGATCGCCGCGGGACCGATCCCGATCCCGCAGATGCCCGCCTTCGTCCGAGAGTCGGCGCAGAAATGGCACGGTGCTCCGGGCGTCGCAGTTTTTGATTACGACAATGACGGCGATCTCGATATCTACGTGCCGAACGGTCCGGGCGCGAACAACAGCCTTTATTCCAACCAGCTCGTGGAGAGCGGGCAGGTGAGCTTCGTCGACGTGGGCGTGGTCGCGGGCGTCGGCCTGCAGGCGCACGACAGCAACGGCGTCTGCTACGGTGACATCGACAACGACGGTGACAAGGACCTCTACGTCGTCGGTGCCGGATTTTCCAACCATCTGTTCGAGAACCAGGGGAATGGCACTTTCGCGGACATCACTCCATCCGCCGGTGTGGCCGGACCCAGCAACTATTACTATGCGGCCTGCTCGATGGGCGACGTCAACGCCGACGGTCTGCTCGACATCGTGGTGGCCACCACGTATCACCCGTGGACGCACCGCCGCCCGGTGTTCGTTCCCGCGGTCGATCCGGGAACCGAGCCGGACATCCTGTTCCTCAACACCGGCAACAACGTCTTCACCGACGTGAGCGCGAGCTCTGGCATCCTCAACCTGCTCGGCAATGCGCCGAACGGCCGCACCGTGACCTGGGCGATCGCCCTGGTCGACATCGATCAGGACGGCGACGTCGACATCATGAACGCCGAGGATGCCGGGCCGGCGCCGCAGACCGACCGCGGCCTCATGCGCCTGCTGAAAAACGACGGCACCGGGCACTTCACGGATCAGACCTACAACGTCGGGCTGAACGTCAACGGCGGCTTCATGGGCTACGCCTACGCCGACCTGAACTGCGACGGCAACCTCGATTTCTTTGTCACTGACCTCGGCAGCTATCTGGCGCCCACCCAGCCCTCCCGCTGGTATCTGCAGAACGCGAACGGGACCTTCACCAACCCCGGGCTGGGGAGCCTCGGCGGGACCCCCTTCGGCTGGGGCGTGTCGGCCTTCGACTACGACAACGACGGCGACTCCGACATCATCTATCACGGCAGCGTCGACATGCTGCGCAACATCATCGCCGACAACCCAGGTGTGCTCCTGCAGAACGCGGGAAACTGCACCGCCAACATGCTGTATGACGGCGCGGCCCTCCTGCAGGACCACCGTCCCCGGGTCGTCGAGGGGGTCGCGATCGGCGACCTGAACAACGATGGGTTCGACGACATCGTCTCGGTGTCCGAGCTCGATGTCGTTCCGTTCAATTTTTTCCGCTTCGTCCCCTTCGCCTCGCCGATCCCGCGCAGCCCGGTGTTCGATCCCATCTCGGCGTTCGAGGTCGGCTTCTTCCCGCTCACCTCGGCAGGCCTGCAGTGGGTCAACCCCACCCTGCTCGACGGCACCCTGGCAGTGGAGATCAACAGCGCCGACAACGGCAACGGCTCGGCTCAGATCACCCTGCTGGGCACCAGGGGGCTCGTCGCCAATCAGCACTCGACCGGTAGGGTCAATCGCGACGGCATCGGCGGCGTGATCCGCTTCACACCCGACGGAGGCAAGACCTCCATCCGGCCCGTCCTCGGCGGCGCGAGCTACGCCTCCCAGGACAGCCTGACGGCGACGATGGGGCTCGGGACCGCGGCCAAGGGCTCGGTCGAGGTGCTCTGGCCCGGCGGCGTGCGCAACCGGCTCTACGACGTCGCCGCCGGCGAGAGCGTCACGATCCCGGAGATTCCGTGCGACTTCGCCACCTTCCAGTCCGGACTCCCGGCGAACGCCAACGCCGCCGCGCACCGGAGCCTGTACGGCAAGTGCGTCAAGGAATCGCTGAAGGACCTGGTGAAGAAAAACGTCGTCACCCAGACCTACGCCAACCGGCTGGAAGCGAGCGCTCTGCGGGCCTACGACGAGGCCCACTGAAGCCTCTGCGCTTGATGTCCGGCAGGTAGGCAGGCTCACTGCCCGCTGCGCGCACCCTGCGCGCGGCGGGCTTCTCTACTTTCGAGACTGGAGCTGACGGACCCGCCATGGAAGCCCTACTGCGCGAGCTTCGATTCGCTTCGAGAAACCTTTACAAGAACCGGGGGTTCACCCTCGCGGCGCTCCTCTGCCTGGCTCTGGGAATGGGGGCGAGCAGCGCCATCTTCAGCGTCGTGAACGCGGTCCTGCTGGAGCCCCTGCCGTTCGCCGAGCCGGACCGGGTGGTGATGATCTGGAACCAGTTCCTGCTGCTGGACACCCCCAAGGCGCCGTTCTCCGGGCGCGAGTTCTTCGACCTCGAGAGCCAGAGCACGGCCTTCGAAAGGATCGCCGTGGTAGGCCAGCAGTTCGTCAGCCTGACGGGCGACGGCGAGCCCCAGGAGCTCCTCGCCGCCCGCGCCACGGCCGGGATCTTCCCGGTGCTGGGGGTGAACGCGGCTCTCGGACGGGTCTTCACCCCGGACGAGGACGTCTTCGGCAAGAACGATGTCGCCGTCCTCAGCCATGAGCTCTGGACCGAGCGCTTCGGCTCCGACCCGCACATCGCCGGGCGCAAGATCACCATCGACGGCAGGCCCTTCCTGGTCACCGGCGTCCTGCCGGAGGGCTTCCGATTCGGCAACGGCCAGTTCGACCTTTGGGTCCCACAGGGATTGAGCCCCGAGAGGCTCATGCCGCGCCAGGTCCGGACCGTCACCCTGGCCGGCCGGCTCAAGCCCGGCGTCAGCCTGGAGACCGCCCAGGCGGAGGTGGACGTGATCGCGCAGAGATTCCAGCGCGACGACCCGGAGGCCTACCCGGCCGAGAGCGGCTACGGGATCCGTCTCATCCCGGCGCACGAGGACCTGGTGGGCGGAGTGAGGACGGCCCTGCTCGTCCTCTTCGGCGCCGTCGGTCTCGTGCTGGTCATCTCCACCCTGAACGTGGCCAACCTGCTCCTTGCGCGGGCCACCGCTCGCGCCAAAGAGGTCGCCATCCGCACCGCCCTCGGCTCCAGCCGGGGCCTTCTCGTCCGCCAGTTCCTCATCGAAGGGCTCCTCCTGTCCTTCCTCGGCGCGGTGCTCGGGCTTCTCCTGGCCTTCTGGGCCACCCGGGTGCTGGTGGCGGTCGACCCGGGGAACATCCCGCGTCTGGACCAGGTCCGCCTCGACGGTGGCGTCCTCCTTTTCACCCTGGGCCTGGTGGTCGCGACGGGCGTCCTCTTCGGCCTGGTCCCGGTCTTCCACAGCACCCGCAGGAGCCTCCGCGATCCGCTGCAGGACGGCGGCAAGACGTCGGCGGGGACCGCCGGCCACCGCACCCGCAGCGCCCTGGTGGTGGTGGAGATCGGCCTCGCCGTCATCGTCCTGATCGGCGCCGGGCTGATGATCAAGAGCTTCCGCCGGCTGCTGGAGGTGGACCCCGGGTTCCAGACCCGCGGTCTGCTGACGGCCCGATTCAGTCTGAGCCGGTCCCGTTATCCCGAGGACTCCGGGTTGATCCCCCTCCAGCGGCAGCTCCTGATGAATGTCCTGGATCTTCCCGGCGTCAAGAGCGCCGCCATCGCCTCCGAGCTTCCCATGGGCACGGGCCTGGGCTTCTCGGGCGACATGGTCCTGGAAGGCAGGCCCACCGGGCCGAACGAGCCACCCCCCGTGACCGGCTGGCGGATGGTGAGCCCCGGCTACTTCGAGACCATGAAGATCCCCCTGCTCCAAGGCCGCACCTTCACCCCGGCCGACGACGAGAAGGCTCCCGGCGCCGTCATCGTGGAGGAGGACCTGGCGCGCCGCCTCTGGCCGGACGAGAGCCCCCTCGGCAAGCGGCTGAAGCTCAACGCGCGCACGCCGGAGCAGAGCGTCTGGCGCACGGTCGTGGGCGTGGTGGGCCATGTCCGCCAGCAGGGGCTGGCCGAGGCCGGCGGCGACCAGCTCTATGTCCCCATCGCGCAGTACCCCGCGCGGCTCGCCACCCTGGTCGTGGCTCCCACCGCGAGCCCCGAGAGCGTCGCCGCCGGAGTGCGCGAGGCCGTCTGGGCCATCGACCGGGACCTGCCCGTGGAGATCCGGACGATCGAAGAGATGATCGCGGGCTCGCTCACACGGCAGCGCTTCAACACCTTCCTGTTCACGGCGTTCGGAGTCATCGCCCTGGCGTTGACGGTGATCGGCGTCTACGGCGTGATGGCCTACACGGTCGCCCAGCGCACGCGCGACGTGGGGATCCGGATGGCCCTCGGCGCGCACCGGCGGGACGTGCTGCGGCTGGTCGTCGGCCAGGGCGCTCTCCTCGTTTCCCTGGGGCTCGCCCTCGGCCTCGCGGCGGCCTGGGGCCTCTCGCGGCTGATCGCGGCCCTCCTCTACGGCATCGAGGCCACGGACGCCGCGACCTTCGCGGCGGTCTCCCTGCTCCTCCTGGGGATGGGCCTCGCGGCGAGCTATGTGCCGGCACGCCGGGCCGCCAAGGTGGATCCCCTGGTCGCGCTCCGCAACGAATGAGCTCGGAAACCGCACCGGATGAACAGAGACAACGTCGAGACCATCTACCGCCTGTCGCCCGTCCAGCAGGGCATGCTGTTCCACACCCTCTACGCTCCGGGCGAGGGGGTGTACTTCGAGCAGTTCAACTTGCGGTTCGAGCAGGGTTTCGACCCGCAGGCCTTCGAGCGCGCCTGGCAGGAGCTGGTGGACCGCAACCCGGTCCTGCGGACCTCCTTCGCCTGGGAGGGGCTGCAGGAGCCCGTCCAGATCGTCCACAAGAAGGCGAAGCTGCCGGTCGAGGTCCTCGACTGGCGCGAGGTGCCGGACGGGGAGAGGGAATCCCGTCTCCGGGACCTCGCCGCCGCCGAGCGCCGCCGGGGTTTCGACCTCTCCCGGCCGCCCCTGGTGCGCTTCGTCGTGGTCCGGCTGCGGGACGACCGGTGGCACGTGGTGTGGAACTACCACCACGCGGTGCTCGACGGGTGGTCGGTCGGGCTCCTGCTGGGAGAGACGAGCGACCTCTACCGGGCGGCCGCGGCCGGCGAGCCCCCGCGGGCCCAGCAACGCCGCCCCTTCCGGGACTACATCGCCTGGCTGCGCCAGCAGGACGCCGCGCAGAGCGAGGCCTACTGGCGGCGGCTCCTCGCGGGCTTCGCGACACCCACGCCCCTGGGGATCGAAAGGCCCGCGAGCGGGCAGGCCGGCCGCGCCATGGAAGTGGCCCGCGTGCCGGAGGCGGAGACCGAGGAGATCAAGGACTGGGCGCGCAGGAACCACATCACGTTGAGCACGCTGGTCCAGGGGGCCTGGGCGCTGCTTCTCTCCCGCTTGAGCGGCGAAGAGGACGTGGTCTTCGGCGTGACCGTCTCCGGCCGCCCGCCCGCGCTGCCGGGCGTCGAGGCGATGCTGGGCTGCTTCATCAACACCCTGCCCGTGCGCGCCCGCATTCCGCCGGGGGAGACGGTGCTCCCGTGGCTCCAGGGGCTGCAGGCGGATCAGAACGAGCTGCGCCGGCACGAGCACAGCCCCCTGGTCCAGGTGCTCGGCTGGTCCGACGTGCCGCGGCCGACGCCGCTGTTCGAGAGCCTGTTCGTCTTTGAAGGCTTCATGGAGACCGTCTCCGAGGGGGTTTTCCAGCGCACGAACTATCCCCTGGTGCTGGTTGCGGGGCCGGACCGCGAGATGGTGCTGCGCATCGATTACGAGCTGGAGCGCCTCCCTCCCGCCGGCGTCGCGCGCCTCCTCGGCCATCTCCAGACGGCGCTCCTCTCTTTCGTGCGGGAGCCCGGCCGGCGGCTGGACGAGATCGACATCCTCACCGTGGCCGAGCGCCGGCAGCTCCTGGCCCGGCCCGGCCGCGCCGCCTTCGACGCTTCCCTCTGCCTGCACCGGCTGTTCGAGGCCCGGGCGGCCCGCGAGCCGGACGCTCCGGCCGTGACCTTCGAGGGCGAGAGCCGGACCTACGGCGAGCTCAACGCGCGGGCGAACCGCCTGGCGCGCTCCCTGCGCCGGCTCGGCGTGGGGCCGGACGTCCGGGTGGGGCTCTGTGTGGACCGCTCCTTCGCGCTGGTCGAAGGGATCCTCGGCATCCTCAAGGCCGGCGGGGCCTACGTCCCCCTGGACCCGCGCTACCCGGCGTCCCGGCTGGAGCTGATCGCCGAGGACTCCGGCCTCGGCGTGCTGGTGACGACCGGGGACCTGCGCGGAGCGGTGCCCGGCTTCGTGGGAACCCTCGTCTGCCTCGACGAGTTGGGCCCCAAGCTCGCGGCGGAGAGCGCGGAGGACCTGGAAGGCGGCGCCACGCCGGAGAGCCTCGCCTACGTCATCTACACCTCGGGCTCGACGGGCCGGCCCAAGGGCTCGCTCCTCGAGCATCGCAACGTGACCCGCCTCTTCGCGGCCACGGAGGCGTGGTTCCGCTTCGACGAGCGGGACGTCTGGACGCTCTTCCACTCCTTCGCCTTCGACTTCTCGGTCTGGGAGATCTGGGGGGCCCTCCTCTACGGCGGCCGCTTGGTGGTGGTCCCGTACTGGGTGAGCCGCTCGCCGGAGGCGTTCCGCGACCTGCTCGCCCGGGAGCGCGTGACGGTCCTCAACCAGACCCCCTCGGCCTTCCGCCAGCTCGTCGAGGCGGACCGCCAGGCGGCTGGCGGTCCGCTGGGCGATCTGCGCCTGGTGGTCTTCGGCGGCGAGGCCCTGGAGCCCGCGAGCCTCTCCCCCTGGTTCGACCGCTACGGCGACCGGCGGCCGCTGCTGGTCAACATGTACGGCATCACGGAGACCACGGTCCACGTGACGTACCGGCCGCTGTCCCGCGAGGACCTGGCCGAGGCGGGGAGGAGCCCTATCGGCGTTCCGATCCCGGATCTCGCGGTCCACGTCCTGGACCGCCACGGCAACCTCCAGCCCGCGGGCGCAGCGGGGGAGATGTACGTCGCCGGGGCCGGCCTTGCCCGGGGGTATCTCGGCCGGCCCGAGCTGACTGCCGAGCGCTTCGTCCCGGACCCGTTCGGCGCGCCGGGCGAGCGCCTCTACCGCACGGGCGACCTCGCCCGCCGCCTGCCCGACGGCGGGCTGGAGTACCTGGGCCGCATCGACCACCAGGTCAAGATCCGCGGCTTCCGCATCGAGCTGGGGGAGATCGAAGCGGCACTCGCGTCGCACCCGGCGGTGCGCGAGGCCGTCGTCCTCGCCCGGGAGGACGCCACGGGCGACCGCCGGCTGGTGGCCTGGGTCGTGCCCCGGGGCGGGGAGGGGGCCGATCCGTCCGCCCTCCGTTCGTTCCTCAAGGACCTCCTGCCCGACTACATGATCCCGGCGGCGTTCGTCGACCTGCCGGCCCTGCCGCTCACCGACCACGGCAAGGTGGACCGGCGGGCGCTGCCCGAGCCCGTGGCGGCGCCCCTCGCCGCGGGGGACGCCGAGCCCTCGGCCCCGCGCACCCCCGTCGAGGAGCTGGTGGCCGGCATCTGGTCCGAGGTCCTCGCGGTCGAGACGGTGGGGCGCGACGACAACTTCTTCGATCTGGGCGGCCATTCGCTCCTCGCGACGCGGGTGGTCTCCCGGCTGCGCGAAACCCTGGGGGCCGACGTGTCGCTGCGCGAGGTCTTCGAGGCCCCCACCGTGGCGGAGCTGGCGCGGCTCGTGGAGGCCGCCCGGGCCGGCGGCGGCCCCGCGGCCCCGCCGCTCGTGCCCCTGCCGCGCGAGGGCGACATCCCGCTGTCGTTTTCCCAGGAGCGGCTCTGGTTCCTCGACCAACTCTCCCCGGGAAGCGCGGCCTACAACATCCCGGCCGCGTTGCGCCTCCGCGGCCCGCTGCGCGGCGCGGTGCTGCTCCGCAGCCTCCAGGAGGTCGTCCGGCGCCACGAGGCGCTGCGGACGACGTTCGCCACGCGCGCCGGCCGGCCCGTCCAGGTCATCGCTCCGGAGGCCGAGGTCCGGCTGCCCCTGGTCGACTTGACGGGAATTCCCGACGCGCGCCGGGAAGCGGTCGCCCTCTCCCTCGCCGGGGCGGCGACCCGGACCCCGTTCGACCTCGCCCGCGGCCCCCTGCTGCGCTCTCTCCTGCTGCGCCTCGGCCGCGAAGACCACGTCGCGGTGTGGACGGTGCATCACGCCGTGGCGGACGAGTGGTCGATGCGCGTCCTGGTGGGGGAGATCGCGGTGCTCTACCGCGAGCTCGCCGCCGGCAGGCCCTCGCCGCTGCCGCCGCTTCCCGTGCAGTACGCCGACTTCGCCCGCTGGCAGCGCGGCTGGCTGCAGGGGGAGGCGCTCGAACGCCAGCTCGCCTACTGGCGGGAGACGCTGGCGGGCGCTCCCTTCGTGCTCGAGCTTCCCACCGACCGGCCGCGGCCGGCGGTGCAGAGCTTCCGGGGCACCCGCCAGGGCCTGTGGTGGCCCGGCGACCTCCTGGCGGCGATCGCGGCGCGGAGCCGGCGCGAGGGGACCACGGTCTTCATGACGCTGCTGGCCGCCTTCCAGCTCCTGCTCAGCCGGTACTCGGGACAGGGCGATCTCCTGGTCGGCTCCACGATCGCCGGCCGCGGACGCCTCGAGATCGAAGGTTTGATCGGGTTCTTCGTCAACACGCTCGTCCTGCGCGCCACGCCGGCGGGGAAGGCCGGCTTCGGAGATCTCCTCGCCGAGGTGCGGGAGCGGGCCCTGGGGGCCTTCGCGCACCAGGACCTGCCGTTCGAGCGGCTGGTGGAGGAGCTCCAGCCGCAACGGGACCTCAGCCGCTCGCCGCTCGTCCAGGTGATCGTCCAACTCCAGAACGCGGCGCAGGGACGCCCGCCGGAGCTTCCGGACCTCGCCATCGCGCCGCTCGCGGCCGACAGCGAGACCGCCAAGCTCGACCTCGTCCTCACCCTGGCCGAGAGCCCGGAAGGGCTGGGCGGGAGCTGGAGCTACAGCACGGATCTCTTCGACGCCGCGACCATCCTGCGGATGGGGGAGCATCTGCGGACGCTGCTCGAGGGAGCGCTCGCCGATCCGCAGGCGCGGCTGGCGGAGCTGCCCCTGGTTTCCGCCGCCGAGCGGCACCAGCTCCTGATCGAGGCCGGGGAGGCCGCGGCGGAGGCCGCCAGCGGACCCTCCCTCCACCAAATCTTCGAGGCCTGGGCCGCCCGGCTTCCGCAGGCGCCCGCGGCCACCTGCGAAGGCGAGACCCTGACCTACGGCGAGCTCAACCGGAGGGCCAACCGGATCGCCCGCCACCTGCGCCGGCTGGGGGTGGAGCCCGGGGACTGCGTCGGGCTCTGCACAGAGCGCTCCCTGGCCATGGTCGCGGGCGTCCTGGGGATCCTCAAGGCGGGTGCGGCCTACGTGCCGCTCGACCCGGCGTACCCCGCGGAACGCCTGGCCTTCGCCCTGGCGGACAGCGGCGCCCGCGTCCTGCTCACCGAAAGCCGGCTGGCGGCGGACCTGCCCCCGGCCGGCGGGGAGCTGCGCCACGTGGCCCTGGACGGCGGCTGGGACTCGATCGCGCAGGAGAGCGGCGAGGATCTGGAGGACGAGCTCGCCACCGGGGCGGACCTCGCCTACGTCATCTACACCTCGGGCTCCACCGGGCGGCCGAAGGGGGTCCTGGTCCGGCACTTCAACGTCGTCCGCCTGTTCGCCTCCACCCGGCAGTGGTTCGACTTCGGGTCGTCCGACGTGTGGACGCTCTTTCACTCCATCGCCTTCGACTTTTCGGTCTGGGAGCTGTGGGGGGCCCTGCTCCACGGCGGACGGCTGGTGGTCGTGCCGTTCCGGGAGAGCCGCTCTCCCGAAGATTTCCACGCCGTCCTCGAGCGCGAGCGGGTCACCGTCCTCAATCAGACG
>DASQEB010000187.1:0-5152 GCA_035633875.1 Thermoanaerobaculia bacterium | reverse complement strand
CAGGGGGGAGAGCTCCCCTGGGGCGGGCTGGCCCACGGCAACGCCGGATACGCCCTCTCCCTCCTGCGCCTCGCCGCCGCCACCGGCGACCCGCGCTTCCGCGCCGCGGCCCGGGACGCCATGGCCTACGAGCGCAGCCTGTTCAACCCCGAGGTCGGCAACTGGCGGGACATGCGGAGCCTGGAGGCTTTGCGCATCGCGGTGCGGATCGAGGACGAAATCTACATGACCGCCTGGTGCCACGGCTCGACCGGCATCGGCCTCGCCCGCCTGGCGGGCCTCCCCCTGGCCGACGACGCCGAGACCCGGGCCGAGATCGAGGCCGCCCTGGCGGACACCTTGAAGAACGGCTTCGGGCAGAACCACAGCCTCTGCCATGGCGACCTGGGCAACCTCGACCTGCTGGCCGAAGCGGCCCGTCTTCTGGACGAGACCCGGTGGCGCCCGGAGGTGGAGCGCCTCGCCGCCTCGATCCTCGACTGCATGGACGAGCGGGGCTGGCTCTGCGGTGTGGCCCTCGGTGTCCAGACCCCGGGGCTGATGACCGGCCTCGCCGGCATCGGCTATGGGCTCCTCCGCCTGGCCGATCCCGTCCGGGTGCCCTCGGTGCTGGTGCTGGAGGCGCCCCGGAGCCGGATGGAGACCGCGGATTCGTGAAGCGGCGGAGCGCCACCACGCCCGCCGCGATCATCAACCCGGGAGATGTCTTCCCAGACTCGAAGGAGTGGAAAGGAGAACCGGATGAAGAGGAAGAGTTTGCTTCTGATCGCTCTCGTCGGAATCGTCCTCGCGTCGTTTGCACCGGCGAGCACGGACGCATGCACGTTTTGTAACTTGACCGGGTATGTCAACTGCGAGTCCACCGACGGCACGAGCTGCTTCGCACCGGGTACGAGCAAGCGCTGCTGGATCAACCCCGCTTGTGCTTGCGAATGGGGCTTCTGCCGTTGCGACGGCACCACGGGCACATGGAATTGCGTCTGGTAAGCACGGTCGGGCTTGCCGGCGCCTCCGTGTAGCAGGGGCGGGGCTTGCCCCCGCCCACCTCCCCTGCCCCTCCCGACGCTCCGGGCGAAAAGCAGCCCTACTCGCTCCGCAGCGCCACCATCGGCTCCACCTTTGTCGCCCTCCGGGCCGGCAGCCAGCAGGCGAAAAACGCCACCGCCGCCAGCACCAGGAGGACGGCGCCGAAGACCGCCGGGTCCGTGGCGGTGACGCCGAAAAGCACGCCGGCGAGCACCTGGCGGAGCGCGAGGGCTCCGGCCACGCCGAGGGCGAGGCCGGTCCCCACCAGCCAGGCCCCCTGCGCCAGGACCATCCGCAGTACCTGGCGGGCCTGGGCGCCCAGCGCCATGCGGATGCCGATCTCCTGCGTCCTCTGCTCGACCAGCGAGGCGAGGACGCCGTAGATGCCCACCGCCGCCAGCGCCAGGGCCACCAGGGCGAAGAGCAGCACCAGCCGCGTCAACAGGGTTGAGCGGCCGGTGGACTCCCGCACGACCTCGTCCAGCATCCGGACGTCCGACACCGGCACCGCGGGGTCCAGGCGCCGGACCTCGGCGCGCGCGGCGGCGAGGAGCGTCTCGGGGTCCCCCTGGAACCGCACGACCGCGTAGAGCGTCTGGGGCAGGGAGCCGGCCGCTTCCAGGGCCTGGGCGTGAAGGAAGTAGATCTCGGTGCCGGTCCGCTGCGCGATCCCTCCTTGCTTGACGTCCTCCACCACGCCCACGACGGTCAGCAGGGGGCTCTCCGGTCCCGCCGCCCGCAGCCGCCGGCCCACGGCGCTGCGGCCGGGCCAGAAGGTCCGCGCCATGGTCCGGTTGACGACCACCACGCCCGGCGTTCCCGGGCCGTCGGACGGCTCGAACGTCCGGCCCTCCACCAGGGGGATCCGCATCGTGCGGAAGTAGCCGGGGGTGACGAACTGCCAGTAGTCCACCACGTGGGGCGGGCCCTTCGGGTCCTCCGGCACGCCTTCGAGGGCGGCGGGGACCGCCACGGCCTCCCGGTCCGGCGGCAGCCCCGTCATGGCCGCGGCCGCCTCGACGCCGGGAAGGGAGGCGAGGCGCTGCGTCAGCTCCTCGTAGAACGCGCCGACCTGCGCCGGCTCGGGGTAGTCGGGGAACGGCAGCGAGACCTGGAACGAGAGAACCCCCTCGGGATCGAACCCCGGATCCACCCGTTGCAGGTTCCAGAAGCTGCGGATGAGGAGCCCGCCGGCGAGGACGAGCATCGTGGCCAGCAGGACCTCCAGCACCACGAGGCCGCGCCGGAGGACCTGCCGCCCGGCGCCGGCGCTGGACCGTCCTCCCTCCTTGAGCGCGGCGGTGAGCGTCCCGCCGAGGCTGTGGAGGGCCGGGGCGAGCCCGAAAGCGACTCCCGTGAGCAGCGAAACGGCCAGGGTGAAGCCCATCATCCGGGCGTCGACTCCGACCTCCACGTCCCGCGGGAGGCTCCCGGGATGAGCCGCCACGATCGCCCGCATGCCCCAGAGTCCCAGAAGCAGCCCCAGCGCGCCGCCGAGGAGCGCGAGGACCAGGCTTTCCAGGAGGAGCTGGCGGAGCAGCCGGCCCCTCCCCACTCCCAACGCCGTGCGCACCGCGATCTCCCGGCGCCGCCCCTCGGCCCGGGCGAGGAGCAGGCTCGCCACATTGGCAGCCGCGATCAGCAGGACGAAGGCCACCGCGCCCAGCAGCAGCCGCAGGGCCGGCCGCGCCTCTCCCACCAGGCTGTCGAGCAGCGGCTCGAACACCACCCGGTGCTCCCGCGGGTCCGGCGTGTGCAATCCGGGATGCCGGCCTGGCCAGCGGGCCAGGATCCCATCGAGCTCGGCGCGCGCCCGGTCGAGGGAGATCCCCTTCCGCAGCCGCCCCAGGACATAGAGGAAATGGGCCTCGCGCATGCCGGGATTCGCGGAGTCCAGAACGAGGGGGAGCCAGACGTCGAAACGCCTGCCGCCCACCTCGAACCCCGGAGGGAGAACCGCCGCGACCGTGACGGGCGAGGCGTCCACGCGGACGCGCCGGCCCACGATCTCCCGATCGCTCCCGAAGGCGCGCTGCCAGAGGCCGTGGCTCAGCACCGCCGCCGGCTCGCCTCCCGGCCGGGTCGCGGCATCCGTGGGGAGGCGCCCCTGGACCGGCTCCACGCCCAGAGCGGTGAAGAGCTCCGGCGTGGCATAGGCGGCCTCGACCCGCACGGGCTCGCTCCGCCCGACGACGTTGATCGCCCGCGGCACCCAAGCGGCCAGCGCCTCGAAGCTCCGCGCCTCCTGCCGGAGCTCCAGGAATTCGGGAGGAGAGAGCCAGAACTCCTCGAACCCCTGCGCCGGAAGCCGGCTGTGGACCGCCACCAGCCGCTCCGGCTCAGGGTACGGCAGAGGCGTGAGGAGGAGCGCGTCCACGACGCTGAAGATCGCCGTGTTGGCGCCGATCCCCACAGCCAGGGTCAGCGCGGCGAGCAGGGTGAATCCCGGGCTCCGGACCAGGAGCCGGCCGGCGAACCGGAGATCGTGCAGCACCCCTTGCAGACCGTACCTGTCCTTTCAGGAAGGGGGAGCGGAGCGCCCCTCAACCATCCAGGTGTTCGGGACGCGGGAAATCGGGTCCGGCGGAACGCTCCGGAACCCTGCCGGAAGCTTCCGGGTCTTCTCCGGAAGCTTCCGGTGCGCTGCCGGAAAGCTCTGAAAGCCCCCGGAACGTTCCGGCGTGCCGGCGGAGAGCTCCGGTGTGCCGCCGGAAGGCTCCGGTGCCTTTCGGAACGCTCCGCGACACTGCCGGAAGACTCCGGAGTGCCCCCGGAAGCCTCCTGGACCCTCCGGAATGCTCCTGAACGCCGCCGGAAGACTCCGGCATGCCGCCGGAAGCTTCCGGGACTCTCCGGGACGCTCCGGTGCGCCAGCGGAGAGCTCCGGCGCGCCGTCGGAACGCTCCGGAGCCTTCTCGAACGCTCCGGGACGCCACCGGAAGATTCCGGGGTGCTGTCGGAAGCTTCCGGGACCCTTCGGAACGTTCCGGCGCGCCGGCGGAACGCTCCGGAGCACCGGCGGAAGGTTCCAGATCTCTCCGGAACGTTCCGGGGAGCTGCCGGAACATTCCGGGATGGTGCCTGCCGGTTTTGCCGGTCCCAGGTCTGGATGCTCGCCCCCGGGCGACGTCCTGGCCAGCCCAGGAGAATCTCTTCTCTGACCGAAAGCATCTCTTGCGATTTTGAACACTATGCTATGAATCATGGACAGCGGAAGAGGCTGGCGGGGAGGTGAGAAGGGGAGGGGAGAGGATGGAGGGTTCCCGGCGGCCATCCGGTCATCGGTCCCGGGAGGCGCGACATTCGCCTCGCGGGGCGAGCCCTCCCGGCCGGAGGCGAGAGGCCGGCCCGGCAAGGCGCATCTCCGCCCCCGGGAGGCGAGCCCCATCGCCGGAAGGCGAGTCCCTCGCCCCGAGAGCGGACTCCCCGCCCCGGGAGGCGGGAGAGTCGTCTTGCAGGGCGATCGAGCGATTTGCCGGTCACGGCGCATCCAGGCCGTGACTGGAGAGCGGACCGCCGTGGCGCATTGCGTCCGGCGGACCTGCTGTTCTTTGACAATCGAAGGACCTTTCCCCGCGGGACCTGGCCCCCCGCGTGGGAGGATCTGCGGACGCCCGCGCCCGGAGAGGGGCGGGCACGGGCGCCGCTCTTTTTGGGGATGACCATGATCTCACCCAGGTCCTGAGCCGGAGCTGCCATGGCGTCTTGAGCTCACTGATCTCTCTCTAAAGACCCTGTGCAAGAGCGGTCCCCTGTCGTTTAGTTCTACTTTGTCAGATTGCGAAGGCCACTCACTCATCGGGCGTAGGAGCCCGGCCCAACGGGCTGGGAGAGCCTAGCCCAGGGCTGAGGCCGCAGGCCGATGCCTGGGGAAAGAGTCCCCGACACAGCTATGCGGCCTGAAAGGCCGCGAGAGCCAGGGGTCCTCCCAAGCAGATCTCTCGCGACCTTTCAGGCCGCACTGTCTTGCCGTCGTTATTACCCAGGGCATCGGCCTGCGGCCTCAGCCCTGGGCTCCGTTCTCACGGCCCGTTGGGCCGGATAGGCCAACCACGTCAGACGCAAAGTTAACGCCTATGCCGGCGGAGGGGGCGCGCTATCTGACAAAGTAGAATTAGGCCACCGC
>DASQEB010000186.1:0-12605 GCA_035633875.1 Thermoanaerobaculia bacterium | reverse complement strand
TGGACGAGCCCTGCTCGGCCCTGGACCCCATCGCCACCGCGCGCATCGAGGAGCTGATGCAGGACCTCAAAACCCAGTACACGCAGGTGATCGTCACCCACAACATGCAGCAGGCCTCCCGCGTGTCGGACCTGACCGCCTTCCTGTACCTGGGCGAGCTCGTGGAGTACGGGGAGACCGAGAGGATCTTCATCAACCCGAGGAAGAAGCAGACCGAGGACTACATCACGGGCCGGTTCGGGTAGGGGACTTCAACCGAGCCTCAGCCCGGGAATGAATTCCCGGGCTGCAAGGGCAGCGTCGGATGAATCCGACTTCAAACCCTGTCTGGGGCGTCGTTGCGGCCCGCCCTCGCCCAGGGTTTCCACCCTGGGCTACCCGTACGTCGCCCTAGGGGGCGATGGATCGCTCCTTTGGAGCGACGTTTGAAGAGCCCAGGGTGGAAACCCTGGCGAGGGCGGGATTTCGGCGGGGAATGTGCAACGAGGAACCCGTCCAACCAGCTTTTCTCCCTCTCCCTTTGGGAGAGAGGGTCGGGGGAGGGGGCGGCGGTCCAGCTTGCGCAGCAGGGACTCGCCGAGGATGCTGCGGGCGGAGTTGCCCGTGCAGAGGAACAGGACCTTGGAGCGCTCCGGCTCGGCCATCCGCAGCCCTCCTACGTGCTGGCGGCGGCGAGGCCGTGGCGGATGTCCCGGCCCTCGACGTAGTAGACGACGTCTTCCGCGATATTGGTGGCGTGGTCGGCGATCCGCTCGAGGTTGCGGGAGATCAGGAGGAGATGGAGGGCCCGGCTGACCGTCTTCGGGTCCTCGATCATGTAGGTCAGGAGCTCCCGGAAGAGCTGCTTGTAGAGGCCGTCGACCTCGTCGTCCGCCTTGCAGACGGCCGTCGCGAGGGCCGCGTCCTTGCGAACAAAGGCGTCCAGGCTCTGGCGCACCATGTCCTGCACGAGCTGGGAGAGGCGGGGCAGGTCGATATAGGGCTTGAGCGGCGGTTGCTCGTTCACCTGCACCACCGACTGGGCGATGTTGACGGCCGAGTCGCCGATGCGCTCGAGATCGCTGTTGATCTTCATCACCGCGACCAGGAACCGGAGGTCGGACGCCGTGGGCTGCTTACGGCTCAGCAGACTGTGGCAGACCTCGTCGATCTCGATCTCCAACTGATCGACGGCCCGGTCCCCGTCGATGACCTCCCGGCAGAGAGCGTTGTCCCGGTCGAGGAGGGCCTGGGTGGCCTTGGCCACCATGTCCTCGGTCAGACCGCCCATCTTGAGCAGCATCTGCCGCACCCGGTCGAGATCCTGATCCAAATGTCGTTCCATGGCCGCGATTCCTTTCGTAACGCCGGATTCTACGCCTCCCTGCGTGACAATTCGCCGGCCCTGGCGTGACGGAGCGGTGACCGCGGCTTGCGGCAGGCCGTGCTGTACAATACCCCCTCTTTGCCGCACCCCGTCCACGGGAGCGCGGCGCACGAGGAAACCCCGATGAGCGATCGACGATTTCCCGACATCCCGGGTGGATACCCCTTTCCGCGGCTCGAGCAGGAGGTGCTTGGCCGTTGGCGGAACCGGAGCATCTTCGAGAAGAGCCTGGAAAAACCGTCCCCGCAGGGCGAGTTCGTCTTCTTTGAGGGGCCGCCCACGGCCAACAACGTGCCCCACGTGGGCCACGTGGTCACCCGGGTGGCAAAGGACCTCTTCCCCCGCTTCCGCACGATGCGGGGGTTCCACGTGGCTCGCAAGGCCGGGTGGGACACCCATGGCCTGCCGGTCGAGATCGAGGTCGAGAAGCGCCTGGGCTTCTCCGGCAAGCAGCAGATCGAGGCCTACGGCATCGCCGAGTTCAACCGGAAGTGCCTGGAGAGCGTCCATACCTACGAGCGCCAGTGGCGGGCGATGACCGAGCGCATCGGCTACTGGCTCGACCTCGACCACGCCTACTACACCTACACGAACTCGTACATCGAATCGGTCTGGTGGGCGCTCAAGACCCTGGCGGACCGCGGGCTCCTCAACGAGGGTTACAAGATCCAGCCCTTCTGCGGCCGCTGCGGCACCACCCTGTCGAGCCATGAGGTCGCCCAGAACTACAAGGACGCGGACGACCCGTCGATCTGGACCCTCTTCCATACCCGGCCGGGCCAGACCGTGAAGACCGTGGACGGCGGCGACTGGACGACCGGCGAGCGCTTCATGCTGGCGGCCTGGACCACGACCCCGTGGACGACGCTCGCCAACGTGGGCCTCGCCGTCCACCCCGAGATGGTCTACCGGGTGATCGAGAACCCGGCGCGGCCTGGCGAGCAGCTCGTCTTCGGGGATCACCTGGAGAAGCCCGTGCCCCTCGTGGTCGAAAGCGACGGCAAGCGGCGGCAGATCGACCTGCGGGAGGAGCCGGCCGTCGCGAGATTCCGCGGAGGGGACCTGGAAAACCTCCTCTACGACCGGCTCTACACCTTCTTCGCTCCGGAGGAGCCGGGCCGGGTGGTCCTCGGCGACTACGTGACCGAGACCGAGGGCACCGGGCTCGTCCACACCGCGCCGCCTTTCGGCGAGGACGATTACCAGACGGGCCGGCGCTACGGCCTGCCCCTCCTCCTCACGGTGGACGCCGAGGGGAAGATCGTCCCCGGCGCCGGCCCCTTCGCCGGGATGTGGTTCAAGGACGCGGACCCCGAGATCATCAAGGAGCTCAAGAGCCGGGGCCTCATGCTTCACTCCGACCGCTATCACCACAGCTATCCCTTCTGCTGGCGCTGCGACCGGCCCCTCCTCTACTACGCCACCACGAGCTGGTTCATCCGGACGACGGAGAAGAAGGATGAGCTGGTGGCGAAGAACAAGGAGATCGACTGGCACCCCGAGCACATCGGCGAGGGGCGGTTCGGCAACTGGCTGGAGAACTTGGTGGACTGGGCCCTCTCCCGCCGGCGCTACTGGGGCACGCCGCTCCCGATCTGGCGCTGCGACGCGTGCAAGCACCAGACGGTGATCGGCTCCTACGAGGAGCTGTTCGAGACCTCCGGGATGGAGAGGCCCGCCGATACTTACGATCCCGAGCAGTTCAACCCGCACCGGCCGTACATCGACGAGATCACCTGGCCCTGTCCGCAGTGCGGCTCCGGCACCATGAAGCGGGTCGAGGAGGTGATCGACGCCTGGTTCGACTCGGGAGCCATGCCGTTCGCCCAGCATCACTACCCGTTCGAAAACCGGGAGCTGTTCAGAGTCCCGGCGGACTTCATCTCCGAGGCCGTGGACCAGACGCGGGGCTGGTTCTACACCCTCCACGCCCTGGGCGTTCTGCTGTTCGATTCCGTGGCCTTCAAGACCTGCATTGTCCTCGGCCACGTCAACGACGAGCAGGGGCGGAAGATGTCCAAGCGCCTGGGCAACGTCGTGGACCCCATGGCCGTGATCGAGGAGACCGGGGCGGACGCCCTGCGCTGGTACTTCTGCGTGAACAACCCGGAGCAGCCGTCGCGCTTCTCGGCGCGGCTGGTGCGCGAGGCGGCCCAGGGCTTCCTCCTCCCCCTCTGGAACGCGCTGTCGTTCTTCACGATCTACGCGAACCTCGACGGCTGGCGACCCGGGTCCCGGCCGGTGCCGCCCTTCGCCGAACGGCCGGCCCTGGACCGCTGGATCCTTCTCCGCCTCGACCGGCTGATGGCCGACACGACGCGCCACCTGGAGGGCTACAGCCTCACCGAGGCGGCCCGGGGGATCGAAGAGTTTCTCGACGACCTGACGAACTGGTACATCCGCCGCAGCCGCGCCCGCTTCTGGGCAGCCGAGGGCGACTCCGGCGACGAGGCCGGCAAGGCCAGCGCCTACGCCGCCCTGTATGAGGTGCTCACGACCCTCGCGCGGCTCATCGCCCCGTTCACCCCGTTCGTGGCCGAGGTGCTCCACCGTCACCTGGTCCGGAGCCAGCGGGACGATGCGGCCGAGAGCGTCCACCTGGAGGGCTGGCCCGAGCCCCCGGGCGATCGGCGGGAGGAGGCCCTGGAGGCGGGCATGGCCGCGGTGCAGCGGATCGTCCGCCTCGGGCACGCGGCTCGCAACACCCACGGCCTGAAGACCCGGCAGCCGCTCGCGGCGGTGACGCTGGTGACAGCCAACGAATCCCTGCGCCCCCTGGTGGAGCCGTACGCCGACCTCCTCAGGGACGAGCTGAACGTGAAGGAGATCCACTGGGCCGCGGACCGCACGCAGTACGTCCACCACGAGGTCAAGCCGATCTTCCCCAAAACCGGCCCCCGCTTCGGCAAGCGGATGCCCGAGGTGAAGAAGGCGCTGGACACGGGCGACGGCGACGCCCTGGCGGCGGAGCTCGAGCGGACCGGCAAGATCACCGTCCAGCTCGCGACGGGTCCCGAGGACCTCTCGGCCGAGGAGGTGGAGGTCCGGCTCGTCGAGCGGCCGGGCACGGCCACCCAGGGGGACCGGGAGCTCCTGGTGGCTCTCGAGACCGAGCTGACGCCGGAGCTGGTGGCCGAGGGCCTCGCCCGGGAGTTCGTCCACTGGGTGCAGCAGGAGAGGAAGCGCCAGGATCTCGATTACGCCGACCGCATCCGGGTCCGCTTCCATGCCGATCCCGAGATGAAGGCCGCGGTGGATGCCCACCGCGACTGGGTGGCGGGCGAGACCCTGGCGATCGAGATCACCGGGGATGCCGTGGACGGCGCGAAGGGGAAGGACGAGTCCCACGGCCTGTCCGTCCAGATCGAAAAAGCGAGCCCCGCAGGGGCGACTATCTAGAGGGAGAGGGTGCCCATGGCAGGGATCTTCAAGGCCTATGACGTGCGGGGGATCGTCCCCACGCAGCTCGACGAGGCGATGGCGTACAAGATCGGCCTCGCCTTCCAGCACGTGCTGGACGCGGAGGACCGGGCGAACGGCAACACCGTCGTGGTCAGCCGCGACATGCGCTCGCACAGCGAGCCGCTGGCCAAGGCGCTGATCGAGGGCCTGACCGACGCCGGGCTCGACGTGCTGGACATCGGCCTGTCCACCACGCCGATGAACTACTTCGCGATCAGCTACTTCAAGGCGGCCGGCGGAGTGCAGGTGACGGCGAGCCACAACCCGGCGCAGTACAACGGCTTCAAGTTCAGCCGTCACGGCGCCCGGCCGGTCTCGGGCGACCACGGCATCGCGCTCATGGAGGAGAAGGTCGAGGCCGGCGACCTCCCCAAGGCCGAACGGAAGGGGACGGTGCGGACGGGCGACGTCTACCGCAACTACGAGCACCACATCCTCTCCTTCCTTCGGGAAGGCGACTACGGCCAGCCTCTCAAGGTGGTGGTGGACGCCGCCAACGGCATGGGCACGATCGACCGGTCCATCCTGGAGGCCACGGGGATCCAGCTCATCCCCCTCTTCTTCGAGCTGGACGGCACCTTCCCCAACCACGAGGCGAATCCGCTCAAGGAGGAGAATCTCCTGGACCTCATGCGGGCCGTGCGGGAGGGCGAGGCCGACCTGGGCGTGGCCTTCGACGGCGACGCCGACCGGGCAGCCTTCATCGACGAGACGGGCCTTCCCATCGGCAGCGACCTGATGACGGGCCTGATCGCGGGCGTGCTCCTGGAGCGGGAGGCGGGCAAGGCCGTGCTCTACGACCTGCGCTCCTCGCGGGCCGTCCACGAATACATCGAGGAGAAGGGGGGCATCCCCGTGCGCGAGCGGGTGGGCCACTCCTTCATGAAGGCGACCCTGCGCAAGCGGGACGGGATCTTCGGAGGCGAGCTCGCCGGTCACTACTACTTCCGCGACCACTCCTACGCCGACTGCCCGCTGCTCTCCTTCGTCGAGGTGCTGAACCTCATGCGGAGAGAAAAGCAGCTCCTCTCCGAGCTGGTGCGGCCCCTCCAGCGCTACCACAAGAGCCCGGAGATCAACTTCGTGGTGGAGGACAAGCAGGGCAAGATGGACGAGTTCGCCCGCCGCTACGCCGACGCCCAGGTGGACTACCTGGACGGCATCACGATCAGCTACCCGGATTGGTGGGCGAACGTCCGCCCCTCGAACACCGAGCCCTTCCTGCGCCTGGTCCTCGAGGCGAAGACCGGCGCGGAGCTGGAGCGGCGGAAAGAAGAGCTGATCGAGATCCTGGGGGAGCCGGCGGAGTAGAAACAGAAACGCCCCGCCGGAGGCCGGCGGGGCGTCTGTGAAACACCGCGTCAGAAAGGATTACTCGTCCCGCCCGCCCAGGAGTCCGGCGCGGAAGAGGAAATAGAGCAGCGTCATCAGCGTGGAGACCGCCGCGGCGACGTAGGTCAGGGCGGCGGCGTTCAGCACGCGGTCCATGCCGGTGCGCTCCTGCTCGAGGACGATTCCGTTCTCGAGGGCCATCCGCTTGGCCCTCGCCGAGGCGTCGAACTCGACCGGCAGCGTCACCACCTGGAACAGCAGCACGGCGGAGAACAGCACGGCGCCCACAAGCACCATGTTGGTCGAGCTGAAGATCAGGCCGCCCAGCATCACGAAATAGCCCAGGCTCGATCCGATGTTGGCCGTCGGCACCAGCAGCGAGCGGATCCACAGAGGCTTGTACGCCTGCGCGTGCTGGATGGCGTGCCCGGCCTCGTGGCAGGCGACGCCCACCGCGGCGATCGAGCGCGCGCCGTAGACCGGCTCGGACAACGCCAGGGTCTTGTTCACCGGGTTGTAGTGGTCCGACAGCATCCCGTGGGTGGGCACGATCTGCACGTCGTGAATCCCCGCCCGGTCGAGCATCACCTGCGCCGCCTGTGCGCCGGTCAGCCCCCGCAGGGTGCCTACCTTGGAAAACTTGTTGAACGCCGACTTCACCCGGAAGCTGGCCCACAACGAGAGCGCCAGCGCCGGGAGAACGAACAGCAGATAGATCGGGTCGAAAATCATCGCACCCTCCTTGCACCCTCAAAACGGAAGAACCGCGTTTCGTATTTCCTTCGGCCGGGACCGCCGGATTGATACAGTCCCACCCTGAAGGAGGCGCGACATGGACGGGAACGGGAAGATCGCGATCGTGACGGGGGGCAGCCGGGGCATCGGCCGGGGGATCACGGAGGCCCTGCTCGGCGCGGGCTGGCGGGTCCGCTTCTGCAGCAGGAGCCAGGGATCGGTCGACGAGGCGCAGCGGGAGCTTGCGGAGCGCTTCGGAGATGCCGTCTCCGGCCGGCCGGTCGACGTGCGGAATCAGGGCGAAGTGGACGGCTTCGTGGAAGGCGTGCTCGCGGCGGAGGGACGGATCGACTGCCTGGTCAACAACGCCGGCCTGGGAATCTTCGGGCCGGTCGACGAGCTGACGGGAGACCAGTGGCGGGAGGTGATCGAGACGAACCTCTCGGGCTGCTTCTATTTTCTCCGCGCGGTGGCCCCGGCGATGAAGCGCCAGGGCTCAGGTTGGATCTTCAACATCGCCTCCCTCGCGGGCAAGAACCCGTTTGCGAGGGGCGCGGCCTACAACGCCAGCAAGTTCGGCCTGATCGGGCTTTCGGAGGCGGCCATGCTGGACCTGCGTTCCCATGGCGTGCGGGTGGCCTCGATCCTGCCGGGAAGCGTGGACACCGGCTTCCGCCATCCGGGGAATGCAAAGGACCAGAGCTGGATGCTCCGGCCCGAGGACATCGCCTCGATGGTCCTCCACCTGCTCTCCTATCCGCCCAACGCCCTGCCGAGCCTGGTGGAGATGCGGCCGGCGAAGCCGCCCACATGACGCTAGCTGATCTGATACACAGCCGCCGCCCGGAGGACCTCCGGACCGGCGGGAGAGGGAACCTGGGTGGCATCCTCCAGGGTGACCACGACCCCCTTGGTGCCGGGGGGCATGTGATCGGAGGAGAGCTCGATGGGGGCTCCCGGCTTCGCCGTGAAGGAGCCGGCGCTCACCGCGCCCTCAGGGGCCTCGAACCAGAGCGTGTAGACCTTGCCGGACGCGGCAGGCTGGAGGCCGTTGAGAGAGAGATACCAGTGCTGATGATCGGCGGCCACGAAGAGGATGCCCCGGGCCTCCGGCTGGAGCGGAGACTCGCCCACCGGCCGCATGGGCATGACCTCGACCGCCGGGGACGTCACGAGGGTGAACCGCTCGCGCATCTCCTCCAGGCGGGCACCGGCCTGCCGGGCGTCGGCGACGGCTTGGGCGGCCTGCCGCCGCGCCTCCTCCACGTCTTGGGTGAGGCGGGCGATGGTCGCGTTCTGCTGGACGAGCCCGGTGTACAGCCAGATCGAAAGGCCGAGGAACAGGACGGCCAGGGCCGCGGCCAGCGCCAGGGGCCAGCGGCTCGAACGGCGGGCGGCTGTCACGGTGGAACGCGGCAGCCGCACCTCCTGGGAGGAGGAGCGCAAGGGGACCGGCGCGGGGGCCGGAGGCGCCACCGCCGCAGGGACCTTCGCCGGCTCGGCCCCGGAAGGGGTCTGCGGCACGTCGCCGAGGATGCTCGCCAGGAGCCGCGCCTTGACCTCGGGCCGCGGTGCGACCGGGGGCAGCTCATAGGGGAGCAGCCCCAGGGCCTCGGTGTAGAGGCGGGTCAGGGTCTCGGCGGTCTCATCCCCCCGGGGACCGGAGGGCAGCCCGGTCCCCTGCTCCAGCGACTCCAAGGCCGCCAGGATGGTCTCGTCTTCCCGTTGCGCTTCCTGGTTCACAGCAGTTGCCTGATTTCGTCTCGCAAGGCGTTTCTCAATTTTTTCATGGCCAGCAAGGTCCGCGTTTTGACCGTGCCCAGGGGGAGATCCGCCCTGGTGGCGATCTCGCTCTGGGAGAGCCCCTCGTAAAAGGCCAGCTCCAGAACCTGCCGCTGCTCCGGCGGAAGATTTTTCAACTCACGGCCAACTCGCTCCCGCCTCTCTTGGATTAATACGGTTTCCGGCCCGTCGGGGGATGCATGTTCCAACGGTTCGGCCTGGTACGCCGACTCGTGGGTGCGCTCCACGACCTTGCGATTGCGCAGACGGTCGATGGCGCGGCTCCGGGTGATGAGGACGAGCCACGTCGAGACCGAGGAGCGGGCCGCGTCGTACCGGTCCGCGTGATTCCAGACGTGCACGAAGACCTCCTGCAGCACCTCCTCGGCATCCTCCAGGCCCCCCAGGACCCGCCGGGCGAGAGCCAGAAGGGTGGAAGCATGGCGATCGTACAACTCGGCCAGAGCGTCAGGCTGCCGCTCCGCGATGTGGCGCAGCAGCGCCGCGTCCGCGAGGGACTTGAGGCCGGTGGTCTGGGTTGCGAGAGAGCTCATCCGCGATCGGTGCACCTTGACGAACCGCTCTAGGATAGCATGAAGCCCCACGGCCCCCGGTCCGGCCCGAAAGGACGAAGAGCGCATGGAAGACACCATCCCGAGCCGCCAGCTCCCGTCCGCCGGCGAGCCGGCGATCCGTGTCATCATGATGCCCAAGGACACCAACGCCCTGGGCACCATTTTCGGAGGGATCATCCTCTCCTACATCGACCAGGCCGGGGCGGTCGAAGGTCATCGTCACATCACGGGCCGGCTCGTCACCGTCGCCATGCGCGAGGTCGTCTTCCACGCCCCGGTGTTCGTGGGCGACCTCGTGAGCTTTTACACCGAGACGCTGCGGATCGGCCGGACCTCCATCACGGTCAAGGTCACCGTCGAGTCCGAGCGTCGCCTCCAGCACGGCACCGGCAAGGTCAAGGTCACCGAGGCCGAGGTCGTCTACGTCCACGTGGACAGGGACAACAACCCGATGGCGATCGGGATGGGGCAGGCAGCGCTCACCCGCTAGCTAGGGCAGGAACGCCTCGAAGCAGCTCCGACAGCGGGCCTCGTAGGTGTCCGTGTCCCCCACGAGGAGCTGCTCGCCGCCGCCCGAGATGCGCTGGCTGTAGTGGGCGGGGGCGCCGCAGCGGATGCAGACGGCGTGCATCTTGTCCACGTACTCGGCGATGGCGAGGATCTGGGGCATGGGGCCGAAGGGGCGGCGCAGGTAGTCGAGGTCGAGGCCGGCGACGACCACCCGGAGGCCGCCATCGGCCAGCTCGCTGACCAGCTCGACCAGCCCCAGGTCGAAGAACTGGGCTTCGTCGATGCCCACCACCTGGATGTCCGGCAGGAGCCTGGCCTTCATCTCGCCGCTGCAGCAGACGCTGACCGCCTCCAGCTCCCGCTTGTCCCGGGTGACGAGGCGGCAGGGATCGTGGCGGGTGTCGGCCACCGGCTTGAAGACCTGGACGACCTGGCCCGCGATGGTGGCGCGGCGCAGTCGCCGGACCAGCTCTTCGCTCTTGCCGGAGAACATGCCGCCGCTGATGGCCTCGATGTGCCCCTGCCGGGTTCGCTCGCGCAAGCTTTCCAGGACGTTCACCGACAGGGAAATGTAACAGCAGCCGGGCTCCGCCGCCAGCCCCGGCGCCCGAGTCTGGTACCATGCCGGCCATGTCGCAGAATCGTTCCGGCAAAAGAATCTTCACCTACGACGAGGCGATCACGACCTTCCCCGTGGTGCGCGACCTGACCGCTGCCGCCGTGCGGCAGATCGAGGCCCTGGTCAACAACCTGACCAGCCGCGACGATTTGGAGACCCGACGGGAGGAGCTGGAGGAGACCTGCGAGAGGATCGTCCAGGCCTGGGCCGAGAGGGTGACCTCCATCGGCTGCGAGGTGAAGGGGCTCTGGCTGGTGGACTGGGACAGCGGCGACGGCTACTACTGCTGGCGCTTCCCCGAGGAGGCGATCTCCTTCTTCCACACTTACGAGGAAGGGTTCGCCGGGCGCATTCCGATCAACTGACCTCTTCCGCCACCTTCCGTCTCAACGACTCGATCCACTCCTGGGCCTCCCGGCGGCGCTCGCCCCCCAGGGCAGCCCCGCGGGAGGTTTTGTAGCGCTCGGCGGGCGGGCCGGGATCGAGCTGGGCGAGAGCCTTCGGGAGAGGGACGCGCTTGCGGCCGGCCATCATCAGCCGCTCGGCGGCGGCCGCCACACCGGCCGATTCCAGGAGCACCGCGTCGTGGAGGAGCCCCTCCTCGGGACCGCGGGGGTCTTCGGGGAAGCGGCCGAGGGCGGTCCGCACCCGCCGGACCAGGTCCTCCGGCAGATCGAGACCGCGCAGAAAGAGGTCGAGCCGGCCGCCGGGAGCGAGGGAGCCCAGGCGGTCCACGGCGCCGTGGAAGAGGGTGAGCAGCTCGAGGAGATCCTCGTCCACCACCAGCACGCCTTCCCGGAGGAGGGCCAGGCGCCGGCGGAGCCGCTCGACCCGGTCGAAGGTCTGGACGCCGTCCAGGCCGGCGTAAAGCGGCCGGACGAACTGCTCGACCCGCTGGCGGACGTCCGGGTTCACCGCCGGCTGACCTCGGCGAACAGCCGTTCCAGGCGCCCCAGGGTCATGCCCTGGAGGCTACCTGCCACGGCATCGGCCGCGCGGAGCCGGTCCGGCGGATAGGTGTGGGCTACGCCCAGCGTGACCAGCCCGACCTCGGCGGCGGCGGCGAGGCCGGCTGGGCTGTCTTCCACCGCCAGCACCTCGTGGGGATGGAACAGACGCTCGGGCAGGGGCGGCAGGGCGTTCAGGGCCTCCAGGGCGCGCTGGTACCCCTCCGGGTCCGGCTTCCCCTCGGAGGTGTCCTCCGCGGTGACGAGCACCTTGAAGCGCTCCCGGATCCCGGCTTGCCGGAGCGCTCCTTCCACCTCTTCGAGAAGGGCGCCGCTCACCACCCCGAGCATCCTCCCGGCGGAGGCTGCCTCCTGCACCAGCTCCACGGCTCCGGGAAAAAACGGATAGCCCCGTTCCCGGATCGATCCCTGGTAATAGCTCGCCTTGCGCGCGATCAGACGCATGAGCCGCGGGATCGTAGGCACCTCCCCCGCGGCTTGCAGCACCGCCGCGAAGCAGGAGCGGTCGTCGAATCCCAGGAAGCGGGCATAGTAGTCCTCGGCCGAGAGGGAGATCCCCTCCTCGGCAAGCACCCGCTGGAACAACTCCAGGTGGATCGGCTCGTCGTCGACCAGCACCCCGTTGAAATCGAAGAGGATGGCCCGGAGCACGGGAGGATCATATCCCGGCGGAAAGGAATGTTTGGCCGGAGCGGGCTGTTCGCAAGGTTGACAGCCGGTCGGGCGGGCCGGTATCGTGATTTCGAGGTCGGTTGAAAGGCCCATCCGCAAGGAGCCGAAATGGAGAACATGGAGCAGGTCCAGCCCAGTGCCGAGCCGCAGGAGTACACCCCTGTCACGCTCACGCCGAAGGCGGTCGAGATGGTGAAGATCACCCGCGATCAGGAGGGGATCGATGCCTCGCACGGCCTCCGCATCGCGGTGCGGGGCGGCGGGTGCAGCGGCTTCGAGTACGCCCTCGACTTCGAGAAGGAGCCGCGGGACAACGATTGGATCTACGAGCAGAGCGGACTGACGGTCTACGTCGATTCCGTCAGCGCCCGCTATCTGGAAGGCACCAGCATCGACTACGTCCTGGGCGCCACCGGGGCCGGATTCAAGTTCAACAATCCCCAGGCCCGGGGCACCTGCGGCTGCGGCTCGTCCTTCGCCGTCTAGAGACCGACAGAAACCACTGCCAGGTGGGTGAACGAACGGAAGGCCGGAGGGGGATCCCCCTCCGGCCTTCGTCTTTTCTATCCAGTGAAGGGCAGCTC
>DASQEB010000185.1:0-44835 GCA_035633875.1 Thermoanaerobaculia bacterium | reverse complement strand
TTCGCCAGGACGTAAGGGTTTTCGAACGGCGACCGCTTCATCCACCGGCCTGTGCCCTGGTTGCCCATCACCAGGCTCAGGTCGTGGTCCTTGAAGTCCTGGCTCTGGACGTCCTGGATGGGCACCCCGAGCTTCTTGCGGATCAGGGTGATGTCCTCCTTGCTCCCGGTCAGGAACGTCCAGCCCTTGGGAATGCCCCAGTTTTCCGCGAACTCCGCGAGCACCGGCTGGGTGTCGTGGTCCGGATCGATCGTGATCGAGTAGAAGAAGACGTCCTTGCCCACCCGGTCGCCCAGGATGCGCTGCACCTCGAGCAGCCGCGCGGTCTCCATGGGGCAGGCATCCGGGCAGGTGGTGTAAATGAAGTTGAGGAGGACGACCTTGTCCTTGATCAGGTCGTCGAAGAAGCGGACCCTCTGCCCGTCGTGAGCGATCAGAGGGACGTTGGGGAAGTAGCTCGCGCCCCACACCTCCCCGCCCCTGCCGCCAGCGGCGGCCGGGGCGGGCTTGTTGCGGGAAATCACCGCCGCGCTGGTGAGCATTCCCACGCCGGCGAGCGCGATCACCAAAGCCAGGCCATAGATGCGCATGATCCAAGCCTCCTTCCTGACCTCAGTTCCATCCACCGCCGCCGTCGTCGCAGTCGCCGCCCCACCCGCCGCTGTCGTCGCAGCCGGTCCGGAAGGTCGGCAGGGCCGCCGAGTCGACGTACTCGACCCCGTCCCAGGTGGGAATGGGCGCGGGCATCAGCTTGATCTGGCCGGGATATTCGATGTCCCAGCGCAGGAGCATGGCGTGGTCCTCGTGCTGGGTGTTGTGGCAATGCTCCATGAAGGTGCCGGCGAACTCGCGGAACCGGATGGCGAGCTCCACGCTGTCCCCGCTGTCCGGCTCAGGCCCGATGCGGTAGACGTCCTTGCGCGCCCATTTTTCCCACTCGGGCGGGTTCTGGCCTCCCCGTTTGAGGATCACGCCCTCCTCGAAGTGGATGTGGATCGGATGGCTCCAGCGGCTGCTCCCCTCGAGGCGCCAGATTTCGAGCGTGCCCAGTAGGTCGTCGCCGTTGGCGCCGGTGCCGTTGAAGCCTCCCGGGGTCGGCCCGGTGGCCAGCCGCGGCGCCGCGGAGATCCGCCGGGGATCCATGCCCAGACCCTGTCCGCCGTCGGTGGCGATCACCCATGGGCTGTCGTCGCTCCTGCCGTTGTCGAACTCGAAAGTCCGGCGGATCGCGTTGGCGAGTTGCGGATCGTTGCGCTTGATGGCCAGCGGAATCATCTTCTGGGCGCCAGGCCTGAAGTTGTTGGGGTTCATGCTGAGGTCAGTGCCGCTGTAGGCGACGACCCGCAGCTCCAGGAAGCGGCCGACCGCAGGATCGTGGTTCGGCCCGCCGCCCCCGCCCCCCCAGCCGCCGCCCCAGCTCCCACCGTCGCCCCAGTCGCCCTCGACCGTCCCATTCCCATTCTCGTAGGCGCCGGAGAGGATGCTCGCCAGAGAGACCCTGCCGCTGGTCTCCTGGCCGTTGCGGTGCTCCATCAGGTTGACGAAATAAAGCCTGTCGCCCGGCACGATGCCCTGCGACGCGAAATCGACCACGATGTCGTAGCGCTCGGCGATCCCTTGAGTCGGCAGGATGCCCTTGTGCTCCAGGGCATTGCCGTCGCCGTCGAGATCCATGGTGCCGTCAAAGGGCACCGCGTGCTCCAGGATGTTGCCGTCGTTGGCGATCATGAAAAAGCCGACGCGGCTGTACGAGATGCCGGAGCCCGTGGGGCCCGGAAACTCGCCACCAGTCCCCTGGATCCGCTTCACCAGGGCGAACTGGAAGTAGCGTGACACCGACCCGTTCAGAAAACGGAAACGATAGCGGCGCGCCCGCACCTCGAAGTAGGGCTTGTACAGCCAGTTGGTCAGGAGGCGATCGCCGATGAAGCCGTCGGTGTTGAAGATGTTGAACCAGAGTTGCCCTTGCGAGTCCCAGGCCTTGTCGGCAATCAGAAGATTGACGTCGTAGTCGCGGTTGCCCCAGGGCCGCGCCGTGCCGCTGGGAAGGCGCAGGTTGACGCCATCGTTGTGGGCCTCGTTGCCGCGGTCGAGCGCGCTGTAGAGATTGAACATCGCGGCGTTGCCCTTGTAGACGTTCTGCGCCGTGAAGTCCAGCATGTGGTCGTGGAACCAGTGGGTGCTCATGGTCTCGCGCCAGTCGCCGCGGATCTGGATGCGCCCGTTGGCGTCGCACGTCTTAACGCCCTCGTCCTCGTCGTGGACGAAGAGCGTCTCACCGGGCGCGCAGGGGAACGCGGCCCGCGGGTCGCTGGCGGTGGTGTTCATCGTGTCGTGGCCGGCGAGCTGCATCGGCCAGCGGTAGTCGTAGAACTGGCCGGGGAAGAAGAAGGCGTTGGTGAAGCCGTCGCTCTCCGCCGGGTTGTGGCCGTTGTGCTCGTGGGTGGAGAGGGTGTGGAGGCCGAAGCCGCGGTTTGCCGCCGGATTGATGGGCAGCGCGTTGTAGTGGCGCATCAGAATCGCTTCGCCGTACCGCGCCATCGCAAGCTTGGGCGGGAAGGTGCCGTCGAAGGTCCACACCGCTTTATGGTTCTGGATCGGCATGTTCGGATGGAACCGGGCGCGGACGCCGGCCGTGGTGCCCACGATCTCGTTCCCGTTGGAATGGTTGCTGTCCGGGTCGTACACGCGGTGATAGAGGCCGCCCGGAGCGAACTCACCCGCGGTGTAGGTGTGGATCTGCCGGTCGTCGCGGCTGCCGCCGTTGACCCGCGCGCCGGCCTGGACGGTGTTGAAGAAAACCTGGGGCTTGAACTCGTTCCAGCGCTGGTGGGCCCAGCCCTTGCCCGGAGGCCGGCCTTCCGCCGGCGGGGTGTCCAGGGCGCGGGCGAGGAAGGTCTCGATCGGCAGCCTCCACGGATTCGAAGCGGTGGTGTTGGCGAACTCCGTGGGGACGGGGGAGATGCCCGCCTGATCGAGGAAGGCTTCGATCGCCGCGCCCGACGGCCCGCTGGCCGCCACCGCGAGCGGGTCCTGCTCCGGTGCCGGTCCCGTGGTGGGGGACGGGAAGGGCACCGTCAGCGCCGGAGCAGTGGCCAGGCGCCTGCTGCCGAACTCCTCGAAGAGCAGCATCTGCTGCTGGAACTCGCCGGCGCCGAACAGCGGGCTCGGCGGGCCGCCGGTGGGCACGTCGAACTCCCGATCGGAGTCGACTTCGTTTCTCCCCAGGACGTTGTTCGCCCCGGCGTCCGCAGCGGTGCCGGTGGCGCCTCCTTCGAAGGCACCCTCGTTGGCATCGTCGAGGGTCCTCAGGAAGTCGATCGCCCATTGCACTCCGATCAAAGGCCCGGTGTGCTCGGAAGGATCTCCCGCCGGCGGCGGCCCGAAGTTGTCGAGCACGGCCGCCAAAGTGACCGCGCCGAAGGCGGCCACGAGAATGGCGGCCCCGAGGGTGCCCATCTTCAACAGCCGCGAGTCGGCGGCCCTGGGCGCGGCGTCACGCCTTCGAGTCTCTGTTCGGCTCTTCTCCGATGTCGCAGCGGACAGCGTTCCTTCGTTCACGACGAGCTCCTTTCCAACAGAAAGCGATGCCAGAGGAACGGGGATGGTCAACGGATAGACGGTGGATCACCCCGTCTGCTCCAGCAGAGAGGGGGGACGGGCCGCTTCTCGTCTCGGCCTCCGGCAGGTTCCGGAGAGCGCCGCGAGAAGGGCCGGCCATGGGAAGGCGGGCGAAGGGATCGGGCATCCAGCGCTCCTGAGGAACCTTACGATCCCGGAATCGGCGACGCTCCGGGGGAGCTGCCGCCGCACAATTTCGTGAACGGGTCTAAGCCTACACTTCAAAGGTGCGTCCTGGCGCCGAGACCGGGACACTTCGTAAGGAGACTCGCGGGAGATGGTTGAAGAGTGAAGGGTCGAAGAACGCGAATTTCTACAGGTATGGATTCGAGAAGGCGCAGATGTCCATCGGTATATGTTCTCTGGAGGGGGCGCCTTTCCCCGGGCGAGGGTCGCCCGGTGAGGGGAAGCCTCTTTCTCGTCCCCGGCAGGTGACGACCACGACCGGTTCCGGGGACGCTCCCCCTCCATTTGCATCGAGGGCTGTGTGTTGTCGCGCAGGCACAGCCTTTGCCTTTCCAATTCCGTAAAAGCCACTCCAAACAGGAGGTGTGGAAGAAGCCGCCACTCAGGGAGAGTCTCCGTCCGCTGCACGGCGGACATTTCAAGGAGGAGATCGCATGAGGCGTTTCAGAGGCTGGATGGTCCTGCTGGTGGTCCTCGGCTTGGGGATCGTTCCCACGAGCCCTGCTACGGCGCAGTTGCAGACGGGAAATCTCTACGGGACGGTGATGGATCCGGAGGGACAGCCCCTGCCCGGAGTCCGCATGACGCTGTCCGGCATCGGGGCTCCGCTCGCCCAGACGTCCGACGAGCAGGGCAAGTTCCGCTTCGTGGGGCTCTCCCCCGGCGCCTATCGCCTGGACGCGCAGCTCGACGGATTCTCTCCGGGTGAATACGAAAACCTGGTCATCAACGTGGGGCGCAACGCCGATCTCGAGGTCGTGCTCACGCCGGGGGTTCGCGAGACGATCAGCGTTGAAGGTGCGCCTCTCCTCGACGAGAGCCGGTTCACCCCGGGCAGCACGGTGTCGCAGATGGAGCTCGAGAAGGTTCCCACGGCGCGCGACCCGTGGTCCGTGCTGCAATCGACCCCCGGCGTGCTGATGGACCGCGTCAACGTGGGCGGCAGCGAGAGCGGAACGCAGTCCCAGTTCGTCGGCCCGGGTTCCTTCGGCACGCAGGCGATCTGGACCCTCGACGGCATGACGATCACGCGGACGACGGCGCTGGGCAGCCCTCCGGGCTCCTTCGATTTCGACGCGTTCGAGGAGATCCAGGTGACCACCGGCGGCAACGACGCCTCGGTCGCGACCGGCGGCGTGACGGTGAACATCGTCACCAAACGCGGCACCAATCAATGGCGCGGCTCAGCGCGCTATTACTACGCGGACGCGGAGACGCAATCGGACCTGGACCTCGATGAAAGCGAGCTCGGCCAGCCCGGAGCGTGGAACCGCAACCGGCGCCAGACCGCCTTCAAGCAGGGCAACCGGATCTCCGAGCTGCGCGACGTCGGTGTCGAAGGCGGAGGCCCGATCGTGCGCGACCGCCTGTGGATCTGGGGGGCGTATTCCGCCCCGAAGATCCACAAGCTGACCATCGACGACTACAGCGACGATTACGATCAGGAGAACTGGAACGCCAAGCTGAACGCCCAGATCACGCCCGGCAACTCGGCCACTGCCTTCTTGTGGAATGACGACAAGGATCGCGAAGGCCTCGGCGCGAGCCCGCTGCGCCTGCCGGAGACCACCTGGGACCAGTCCGACTTCGGCGAGGAGCCCACCGCCTGGAAGCTGGAGGACACCCAGATCTTCGGCTCCGACCTCTACGTCACGGCGCTGTATTCGCGGGTCAACGGCGGTTTCGAGCTCGATCCCCTGGGCGGGGCACAAGTCGCGTTCAACGACGAGAACGGAATCTGGCACAACAGCTTCGTCTACTTCCACGGCGACAACCCGCAGGAGGATGCCTCGGCCGAGGCCACGAGCTTCTTCGACACGGGACGGGTCAGCCACGAGCTCAAGTTTGGAGGCGGGTACCGGATCGCCGAGCAGTCCTCGTTGAGCAGCTTCCCGGGAGGCGGGGTCGAGTTCGATTTCGGCACGGGGATCGGATTGCTCAATCTCTCCCGGGACGGCCGGGTCGAGTCCCGGGCGCGGTACACCGAAGCCTACGTGCAGGACACCCTGAGCGCTGGAAGGCTTTCCGCCAACATCGGCCTGCGCTACGACCGCCAGACCGGAAGGAGCCTCCACACGTCGGTGGCGGCCAACCGTGTCTTTCCGGATCTCCTGCCCGCGGTCGAGTACCCGGGCGGGGACGCCGGCTTCGCGTGGGAGGACATCACGCCGCGCCTCGGCCTCACGTATGCTCTGGGCGCCCAGAAGAAAACCTTGCTCAGAGCGAGCTTCTCCCGCTACGCCGATCTCCTCGGGGCGCAGTACATCGGCTGGACAAATCCGCTGTTCTTCTTGCAGTACCGGCGCTTCTATTCCTACAACCTCGGCGGCCCTACGATCGAGAGAGACGAGCTCGTCGAGGAGCTCAACCCCACGTCGGGGATCAATCCGTTCACTCTGGAGCCGCTGGTCTCGAACGCGGTCGATCCGGATCTGGAATCGCCGCTCACCGACGAATTCCTGCTCGGCGTGCAGCACGCCCTGCGGCCGGACCTCCTGATCGGGCTCCACGCGAGCTATCGCAACCTGACGCGCCTGATCGAGGCCGAGCGGCTGGTCTTCGACGCCGAAAATCCCTTCGCCCCCGAGAATCTCGGCAGCCTCGGGCGACTGCATCGCCACGACGATTACATCCTCGCCGGCCAGTCGACCGTCGTAGCGCCGGACGGCCGCGTCTACCCCGCCGAGGTCTGGCAACTGCGCGAAGGCGTGTCCAGCCGCGGCGGGCGCTTCCTCGAAAACGGCGACCGCGAGCAAGTGTACAAGGGATTATTCCTCACCGTGGACAAACGCTTCGCCAACCGCTGGATGCTGCGCGGCCATGCCGCCTGGCACGACTGGCGGTGGGACATCCCCGACAGCGAGAACGAGGACCCGACCCAGACCATCGCCGGCGGGATCACGGACGACAGCCTCGTGCTCCAGGGGCGGGAGTTCATCGCCGGCGGCAAGGGGGGCATCTACATCAACAGCCGCTGGTCCTATGGGTTGACGGGCCTCTATCAGATCGCGCCCGACCGCCCGTGGGGCTTCAACGTCGCCGCCAACCTGAACGGCCGCGAGGGCTATCCGCTGCGCTACGTGGGCCGGGCGTTCCGCATCGAGCTCGGGGAGGAGCGGCCCTTCGACGTGCCGGTCACGCCCGATATCAACGCGTACCGGTATCCGGACGTCCACCTGCTCGACGTGCGCGTAGAAAAGGAGCTCCGCTTCGATCGCGCAGGAGTGACGGTGGGCCTCGACGTGTTCAACGTCACCAACGAGTCCTACGTCCTGCAGCGCCAGGGCATCCTCAGCCGGGTCAACTCCGACTTCGTGACCGAAGTGTTGAGCCCGCGGATCTACCGGCTGGGCGTCCGCCTGAGCGTGCGATGATCGACCGCCAGGTCCCCGGAGCAGGAATTGCGAAGCGGTATGCCCTCCGCTTCGCGTTCCTTTATTTCGGCCTCTACATGTCGCCCTTCCTGGTGAGCGCCATCCCGTTCGTGGACCACCTCTCCGCACCGTACCAGAAACTGCTCGCCGCGGTCGTGCCCTGGGTGGGCCAGCGGGTGTTCGGGGTCGAGATCGCCTATGCCCTGAGCGGCAGCGGGGACACGATGTTCGACTGGGTGCAGGCGTTCACCTTTATGATTCTTGCCGCAGCGATCTCCGCGGTCTGGAGGCTTCTTGCGAGGAGGGGCTCCGACGACGCGCGGCTGCGGGAATGGCTTCACGTCTTCCTCCGCTTCGCGCTCGCCACGGCGATGATCATCTATGGCGGAATGAAGGCCGCCAACTCGCAGTTCCCACCGCCGTCCCTCGACCGCCTCGTGCAACCGATCGGCACCGCCTCGCCCATGGGGCTCCTGTGGACGTTCATGGGAGCCTCCCAGGCCTACGCGACGTTCACCGGCCTCGCCGAGCTGATCGGCGGTCTCCTCCTCGTGGCCCGCCGCACCACGCTGTTGGGCGCGGTCGTCTGCGCCGCCACCCTCAGCCACGTGCTGATGCTCAATCTTTGCTACGACGTGCCGGTGAAGCTGTTCTCGTTCCACCTGCTGGCCCTGGCCGTCCTGCTGCTCGTGCCCGACCTGCGGCGGCTCGCGGGCATGTTTCTGTTCAACCGCGCGGTGGAGCCCGCGGGCCACCGTCCCCTGTTCACGAAGGTGTGGCTCCACCGCGGCGCGCTGGTCCTGCGGACGGTGTTCGCCGTGGGCCTGACCGGGCTCATCCTCTACTCGTCGTGGCAGGGCAGCCAGTACTGGCGCGACCCGGCTCTCCGGTCGCCCCTCTACGGCATCTGGGAGGTCGAAGAGCTCGCGCTCAACGGCGAGCCCCGGCCGCCGTTGCTCACGGATGCCTCCCGGTGGCGCCACGTGGTCTTCGACTCGCGCCGATTCGTGAGCGTCCTGCCGATGGACGGGTCGCGCGTGCGCTACCGTCTCGCGCTGGATACCACCAGCAGGAGGCTGACGCTGACGAAAACAGGCGATTCCCAGTGGAAATCTGAGATCTCCTACCAGCGCCCCGAGCCGGGCCTTCTCCTGCTGAACGGCACGTTCGACGGCCAGCCCCTCCGCGCCCGCCTCCGCCGCGACCAGCGCGAGTTCCTGCTCGTCACGCGGGGCTTCCACTGGATCAACGAGAGGCCGTTCAACCGGTGAGGCTGGGACCCTCGCTCCTTCCCGGGAGCGAGGGTCCCAGCTCCTCAGAAGATCCGCAACCCGATCGATCACCTGGGACGGTGGTGGCGGTCGTCACACCTCTACCTGCCCCGCCCGTTTGTGTCATGATGCGGGTCAAACCGCTGGACAATCCTGTTTTCCAGGAGGGGACTGCATGCCCGAGAACGATCAGATCGTCCGCTGTGCCATCCATCCCGCCATCGGGATCGCCCGCGTCGGCAATGCGCCGGCCGACGAGTACTACCTGGCTCCGGAGGTGCCGGGGCGCGCCGCCGATCCGGGCCCCCCGGGCTACAAGAACGAGAAGGGCCAGATCCGGCGGGAGGCGGCCCGGTTCCGGATCTACGGGTACAACGCCAAGGGGGAGGTGGTCAAGGAGATCACGGTCGACGATGCCGAGATCACCTGGGAGGTCCACGTCGCCAATCGCAAGGCGGCCTGGTACAAGTTCCTTAACGCCCTCGATCTCAAGCAGTTCGTCATGATTCCCGATCACCGCAATGCCACCATCCCCAGCGACCGCCGCCGGGACCTGGTGATCGATCCCGGCCCCAGGACGATCAGCGGCGTGAGCCAGAGCGGGCCCCAGTACGCTTTCGATCAGGGATGGATCTCCTTCGAGGAGGGGAGCCCGATCGAGGTGCCCCTGGGCGAGATCCGGACGGATGACAAGGGTAGGCTGATCGTCATCGGCGGCGAGGGCCGTTCCGCTTCCTACAACGGCGCCCAGGCCGTCACCTTCGCCAACAACGACGGGTGGTACGACGACACGTCCGACGGTCCGGTGCGGGCGCAGGTGAAGCTTGCGGGCAGCGAGGTGCCCCTGGACGCCGAGCCGGCCATGGTGGCCGTCACACCTCCCAACTACGGCCAGGGGCTCTATGGGCCCGTCACCATGTACGACGTGGTCTACGATCTCTACCTGCGCCAGGGGTGGATCGAGAAGCCCGGGACGATCACGTTCTGGGAGCACATCTTTCCCATCTTCGAGCGCCTTGTCGGCAACCAGTGGGTGAGCCAGGGCGTCTATTTCCTCTTCGGCGCCGGTTCGCCGAGCGATCTCACGGATGAGGAATACCTGAAAAAGCTTGCCGATCCCGATCCGCAGTTCAGACCGGTGCGGGAGGCTCTGTTCCGCTGGTTCCGGCTGCCGCCTCCGCCATGGGACACGCCGGGCCCCCGTGCCGATCTGCCGCCCGCCGAGCCCGCCGGCCTGCCTCCGTTCTATGGCGACGGCGTGGACTACACCGGCTTGACGATCTATGACCTGGCCGTCACCACCACGCAATATGAATGGCTGCGACTGTGGGCCGAGGGGAAGTTCGAGACGGGCAGCCGGCCGGAGCGCCTCGGCAGTCTCGAGAAAGTTCCCGTGGAGAAGCAGCCGGCGGTGCTGGACCGCACGCCGCTGGAGGACTGCCTGGGCGGGCCGTTCCATCCCGGCATCGAGCTGACCTGGCCGCTGCGCGTCCCGATCCTGTGGCAGGAGCCGGGAAACGGCCTGCTCTACCGCGTCAAGGTGCTGCCGCCCGGCGAGGAGCCAGCGGACGACTACGGCCCTTTCCTCACTCCTGGGAAGGCCCTGGGGCCCGGCGGCCCCCTGGACGGCAGCGGTCCGGGAAGCCTGACCCGCTGGATGGGCATCCCCTGGCAGACGGACGAGGCGAGCTGCCTTTCGGGCTACAACACGTCGAATTATCTGCCGTTGCCTTCGTTCTGGGCGGCCCGGGTGCCGAACCAGGTGCTGGCGATGCAGTCCTATGAGCGCCTGGAGGACGCGAGCCTGCCGGAGCACCAGAAGATGAAGCATTTCACCTACCGCCAGTTCTGGTTACGGGACCTCAACGCCAGCGGCGCTTACCAGGCCCGGATCAACAACATGGTCAAGAATTGGGACGCGATCGGGATCATTGCCGGACAGGAGGCCCCGGCCGGTGCCACCGGGCCGGGCTGGCCGGAGCGATTCTGGGTGGAGACCGGCCGGGCCGAGAAGTTCGTCGAGCCCGATCCCACCTTCGAGCAGGTGAAGCGGGCCGAGCGGCCGGCGGAGTTCGAGGAGGACCGGGAGGCGCTGTTCAAGGTCACCGCCGAGGCCCTGCCGGCGCGGACGGACGCCGAGCGGGCCGCCCATCCCCGGCCGCAGCGCCACGTCGTGCGGCGCGACCGGTAGGGGAGGGATGCGTCCCCAGGCGGTCATCGTTGGGGGCGGCCCCGCCGGCGCGGTGGCCGCCCTCGTCCTGGCCCGGCGCGGGATCTCCGTGACAGTCCTGGAGTCCCGCGCCGGGCCGGATCGCAAGGTGGGGGAGTGTCTCCCCCCGAGCCTCTCGCCCCTGCTGCGTCATCTGGGACTGGAGGACCTGCTGTTGCTGGAGGGCCATCTGCCCTCGCTGGGGAACCGTTTCGTTTGGGGATCGCCCAGGCCGGGCGAGCGCCCCTTCCTGGCGGGCACTCAGGGGGACGGATGGCACGTGGATCGTCTCCTTTTCGAGTCCCGTCTCGCCGAGCGTGCCCGGGCGGCCGGAGCGGAGTGGCGGTGGGGTTGCGGCCTCGAGCGGTGCGAAGCGGCCGGCGGCGGCTGGCGTCTGGAGCTGCAGGACGGCGATGTTTTGGAAACCTTTTTCGTGGCGGACGCCACCGGCCGCGCGTCGCGTCTGGCCCGGCGTCTCGGGGCGCGGAGGGTGCGCTACGACCGCCTGGTGGGGTTGGCTGCCCTGCTGAGGAGCTCCTCGCCGGCCGTGGACACTTATACGCTCGTAGAGGCCGTGCCCGAGGGTTGGTGGTATTCCGCTCTCCTCGCCGACGGCCGCCTGGCCGTAGCCTTGATGACCGATGGAGATCTCCTGGAGCCTGATCTGCGGGAGGGTGAACACGCCTGGCGCCGTGCCCTGGGGCGCACGCAGGAGACCCGGGCGCGGATCGAGGGCCACGGCTACGGACTGGAGGAGCCTCTCCGGAGCCTGCCCGCCGAGACCTCCCGCCTGGATACCATCGCCGGGGACGGCTGGCTGGCTCTGGGCGATGCGGCGGCGGCCTACGATCCCCTCTCCTCCCACGGCATCGGCTCCGCCATGGGCTCAGGCTTCTACGCCGGCCACGCCATCGCCGGCCTGCTGGCCGGAGAATCCGACGCCCGCCTTGCCTATCTGGATCTCATGCAGAGAGCCTATGGGGCCTGCCTGGACCTCCAGCGCCGCCACTACGCGCAGGAGCGGCGCTGGCCGGAGGTTCCCTTCTGGCGCCGCCGGCACGAAGAGGCGTACTGCCTTGAGCCGCTGTGAGAGTCAACACCGTTCCAGGCCAACACAAGGGCGTAGTGTAGTGCAGCCGAAGTTCATGGCCTTTGGGAAACTCTTCCGTGCCTACGGTACGGACTTCCCAGTGTCGAAGCTAAGAGCGCGTACTTCAGCCCCACTACAGTAGCTTCTACGAGCGCCACGGCTTCAGGGCCCCTCAGCTCACCGACGGTCGCTCGAACGAGGAGAGGTGTCCCGACGTCCTTTGCGAGCTTGCCTCTCCGAGGGATGCTGGGGCGTAGCTCCTCTCGACTCCCCCAGGTCAGGGAAAGGCGGGTCTTCGTCATGACGTAGGTCACGACGCCGCCGAATCGAGGTACACTAGGCATACATACCGCGAATCCAGATCTGCTCTCTCCGGCTGAGGTACCGAGGTCCTACGTGGACGCCGACCCTGGGCAGGGGCAGGGCGGCGTGACACCGCAAGGAGGGGGCTGTGTTGAAGACCAAGGTGGCAGGTCGGTGGGGGACTGTGCTCAGAGGGCTCGCTCTGCTGTGGCTCGGCGTGGCGCCGGTCGCGGCGCAGATGGAGGTCACCCTCGAAAAGGCGACGAACGGTGAGGATGCCGACTCGCCTCCCGGCCCTGTCCTGCCGGTCGGAGCTCCGGTCACCTGGTCCTATATGGTGACCAATACCGGGACCCAGGAGCTGACGAACATCCTGGTCACCGACGACCAGGGGGAGGCGGTGACCTGTCCCCGGACGGTTCTTGCGGTTGGCGAGTCCATGACCTGCACGGCCAATGGGACGGCCCAGACGGGGCAGTACGCCAACGTGGGGATCGTCACCGCGGATCTGCCCGGCGGACAGCAGGTCACGGCTTCCGATCCCAGCCACTACTTCGGCGAGCTCCAGGTCGCCATCGATCTCGAAAAATCCACCAACGGCTTCGACGCCGACGCGCCGCCCGGGCCGGTCCTGGAGGTCGGCTCTCCGGTCCTCTGGACCTATACCGTCACGAACGTCGGGACGGACCGGTTGACCAACATCCAGGTGAGCGACGATCAGGGCGTGGCGGTGTCCTGCCCCAAGACGGTTCTGCTGCCGGGTGAGTCCATGAGCTGCATGGGCAACGGCGTCGTCCAGCCGGGGCAGTACGAAAATCTCGGCATCGTGACCGCCTCGCTGCCCAACGGCAGCACGGTGAGCGATTTCGATCCCAGCCACTACTTCGGCCAGGTGCTGGTGCTGGAGAAGGCGACGAACGGCGAGGACGCCGACCTCCCCCCGGGGCCGGTTCTCCTGGTCGGTTCTCCGATCACCTGGACCTACGTCGTGACCAATCCCGGGCCGGCCACCGTGACCAACGTGACGGTGACCGATGACCAGGGCGTGACGGTGACCTGCCCCGGGACGGTTCTGGGCACCGGCGAGTCCATGACCTGCACGGGCAACGGCACGGCCCAGGGAGGGCAATACGCCAACATCGGCACCGTCACCGGCCAGTTGCCGGGCGGCGGCCTGGCCTCGGGCTCGGACCCGAGCCACTATCTGGGCCAGTCGCTGCTGCTGGAGAAGTCGACGAACGGGGAAGATGCCGACCAGCCGCCCGGTCCCGTCCTCGCGGTGGGAGCGCCGGTCCTCTGGTCCTATCTGGTCACCAATGGAGGGAGCGGCGCGGTGACGGACATCGTGGTGACCGATGACCAGGGTGTGACGGTCACCTGCCCCAAAACGGTTCTTGCGGCCGGCGAGTCCATGCTCTGTACAGGAAACGGTGTGGCCCAGGCGGGGCAGTACGCCAATGTAGGTACGGTCACCGGCACCGACGAGAGCGACGCAACGACGGAGGCCTCCGATCCCAGCCACTACTTCGGCCAGGACGAGGTGCTCGACTTCGGCGATGCGGCGGATCCGGCCTATCCCACGCGGTTCGCCTCAGACGGCGCGAGGCACCTGCTGGGGTCGAGCGTGTACCTGGGGGCCTGCGTAGATTCCGAGCTCGACGGCCAGCCCACGGCGGGCGCGAACGGCGACGACGCGGGCGCCGGCCTTTCGACCTTCGGCACCTGCGCCGTGCCCGGCGACGACGAGGACGGGGTGAGCTTCACGACACCGCTGGTCCTGGGGACCACCGCCGGAGTGAACGTCACCGCCAACGCGGCCTGCAGGCTCTCGGCGTGGATGGACTTCAACCGCGACGGAGACTGGACCGACGCCGCCGAGGACCTCTTCCCGGGCGGGACGCCGCTGGCAGCCGGCGGCAATCCCCTCTCCTTCGCGGTGCCTGCGGTCGCGACCCCGGGCACCACGGCAGCGCGCTTCCGCTGCACCACCGCGGGAGCGGTGACGTTCGACGGCGAGGTTGCGGACGGCGAGGTGGAGGACTACCTCGTGACCATTCTTTCTCCGCCGGCCGTGACCGCGACCAAGACGGTCGCGCTGGCGGTGGACCAGAACGGCAACGCCATGGCCGATCCGGGGGATACCCTTGCGTACACAGTGGTCCTCGTCAACAACGGCGGCGCCACCGCGACCGGCGTGGTCTTCAGCGACACGCCAGACCCCAATACGGCACTGGTCAACGGATCGGTCGTGGCCATGCCGGGCACGGTCACCAGCGGCAACGGCGCCGGGCAGACTGCGGTGGGAGTCGACGTCGGGACCCTCGCGGGGGGCGGCGGCTCGGCAACGATCACGTTCCGGGTCACGATCGACGATCCCCTGCCGGACAGCGTGTCGCAGGTCACGAATCAAGGTCTCGTCTCGGGGGACAACTTCGCCGACGCGCAGACGGACGATCCGGCGCAGCCCGGAGCGGCGGATGCCACGGTCGTCGCGATCGCTGCGTCTGTCCTGGCGGAGATTCCCACCTTGAGCGAGTGGGGTCTGCTGCTCTTCCTGCTGCTGGTCGGCGGGCTCGGAGTCAGGAGGCTCGCCTCGAGCGGGGCGCGCTGAAAAGCGCTGCCTCGACGCGTGCGGAGGTAAGGCAGAATAGGGAAGATGGCGCAGGCAAAGGAGCCGACGATGCCGAAGACCTGTCGCAGCAGAGGTGACCGGTCGAGGGCCGACTGGGAGCGCCGGCGTCCCGCCGGCCTACTGATCAGTTCGCCAGGCCATCGGGACACCGGTGCTCCAGTGGCGCTCCCGCCCGAAGTCACGAAGAAGCGGTGATTCTGCTGTGACAGAGTGCAGGTGAAGCGTCGCCGAAGAGGGGATTTGAAGCCGGCGTTGGTCAATCAGTTGTTTCTTGAGCCCGCTGCCTGGCCGTGGCTTCGCCCTTCCCACGCTTTCGCCATTCGCAGAAGGCCCGGGAGCTCGTCCGTCCAATCGAACTTCCAAAAGCTCATATGTTTGCTGGAGATGGCGATGAACGCATCCGTTCGTCCCGCAATGAACCTTGCCTCCAAGATATCGTTCGTCTCCACCGCTCGAGCGACCTGGTGCCCGGAGGCGACTCTCCAGACGCGAACGTCAGGTTCGTGCTCTTTCATGAAGTCTTCTTCGGACGTTGTCAGCAAGAATTGGCCATCATTGCTGAAAGAGGCATTCGTCAGCTCATAGCTGCTGATTCCAAGGTGATGGATCGGCTTCGACTCCCCGACCCGCCAGACCTCGAGCTCTGCATTCTCGTCCTTGGTGACTCCGACGACCACGAGGTCTCCTCGCGCATTCAACTGGCCGATGTCCGGCGACAACGACAGGCCGGGTTCGAACTGTCCCACCACGACCTGATCGTCAGGCCGAATAACTTTGACCGCCCCGTCGACGTACACTGCAATCCGGCTCCCGTCATGGTTGACGCTGGTGAAGCCGACCAGGGTTTCGAAGGGCAGTCGCGCGACAAGCTCTCCCGTCTTCAGATGCCATAGGTAGACATCTTCCGAAATTTCTCCAGAATCGGCAGTTGTGAGCAGGTAGAGGCCATTCCCGCTGATCGAGAGGTGCGAGACAGATCCTTCATGAAGGAAGGCTTTGGGGTTGCGCCCCGTCGCCAGTTCCCAGAGACGAACGGCTTTGTCGCCTTCAGTGCTGGTCAAGACGCGGGTGCCGTCTGGAGTCACTCTTGCCATTCTGACGTCTCCGGCACCTCCGGGGAGAACGTGTCGTACTCCTGAGGCGGCTCCGCTCCATACCACAGCGTTCGTCTCGTCGCCAAGAATCACGAGCGGATACCCGCGCGAATCGAATCCGAAGTCCAGAATGGAACCACCGAATCCGCTGGACCAGACCTCGTGGCCGGTTTGCAGGTTCCAGATGTGCAGCATGTTGGCATAGTCACCCGTCAGCAGGAATTTCCAGTGAGCGGATGCCTCCAATGTGCTCACACCTTCAGGGTGCCTCAAGATGTGCCTTGCCGTGGAGGTCGACAGGTCCCAGATACGTGCGGTCCCGTCGCCTGAGGCGGTGATCGCGGTTTTGCCGTCTGAATGGAGAATGGCTCGTGAAACGTATTCGCCGTGCCCGGTCAGCCTGGCCACGCGTCGACCGGTCAGGATGTCCCATATGACAGCCGTATGATCCTCAAAGCCGGCGATGAGCCGCGCCTGCTCTGGCCCAATCGACAGCGCGGTCATGCGTGCCGGGGGCCCCTCCAGAAGCCGGGTCACATCTCCGGTATCCGGGTTCCGGAGCTTCGCCTTTCCGGTATCTGTGGCTGTGACGAGAAAGAGTGGCCGAGGCACGACCGCCAACCACTCAACGCCTGGCTCATGGAAGAGCGGCTTGCGTTCGTTTTGCTTGTAATCCCATCTCCAGACCCAGCCGGTCGACGCTCTGAGGTAAATGATCGGCCGGGCCGGATCAAAGGCCACGTCTTCGATCTTCCCTTCAAACGTGCCAAGACGCTGACCCGAGCGGGCATTCCAGAGAATCGCGCGGCCATCCCCGGTGATCGTCAGCAGTTTACTGCCCGTTCGGTCAAACCGGACGCTCCTTATGTCATGATCGTGTGGCAGCGTCGCTCTTGTCCGATCTGCTTCGGCGTCCCAGACGAGGACGGTCTGGCGATACGTAGCGAATGCCACTTCATCTCGGACCGGGCTGACGTCGAGGCCTTCGATTCCATGCATGGGACGCAGCAGCCGTAGGAGATTCATGGACCGAGCATCCCATAGACGTGCGGCCTTGTCGAACGAACCGAGGCTGATAAACGATTTCCCCGAAGGAAGATAGCGGGCAGTCTCGATCCAGCCTGCATGCCCGCCGTATTGTTGCGCAAGCCGCGCGCGATTGAGCTTACCGACCGCAACCTTGAGAGCGCGTCCAGCTTCCGGAGTATCCGGCGTAGCGGTCACGCCTCTCATGGCCCGAGGCAGTGACTCTAGCGCCAGGCGCAGTCCGCGGCGAGGATCTCCGGAGCGAGAAGCTTCGAGCGATTGGAGAGCGAGAGAGCGGCTCTGTGCACGAGCGGCTTCGGCCCTCGATTGCTGGATTGACTCGAACAGAAAAATGAGGACAACGAGGAGCGCGATCCCTGCGGTAGTTGCCACGAAGGAGCGTTGCAGCCTCCGCTGCCTTTCACGTCGCCGCAAGAGGTCGAGGTCGACTGCGAGCATCCCGGCCAAGAGCTTGAGGATCGAATTTCGTTTGCCATCGCCCTGTCTCCTGAGATCTGCGGCTAATGGCGGAACGGCGGGATGCGTCTCCCTCTCCGCACTCACCGCAGACCGCAACGCCGGCGGGAAGCACTCGTTCTTCGGATCCTCAGCCATCGGCTCCCCGTCCAAAATGACAGCGAGGATGTTGGATTCACGCCCAAGGCTCTTGAAGTACGCGACCTCTTCATTGACGTACGGCGACTGCGCCGACCGGGTAGAGCAGAGCACGATCAGGAACTCTGAACGTCTCAGGGCGTTTTGCACCGCCTCGCTCAGAGAGGAGGCGGCCCCGAGATCCTCGCGGTCGCGGAAGACTGGGCCCAATTTTGTCCCCAACCTCTGACCGTTCTTGTTCGTCTTCCCCCGCAGGGACCGCGGCAGGCGATACCACTCCAGCTTGCGCTGCAGCCATCTCGCCCAGCGATCATCCGAATGGCTGTAGCTGATGAAGGCCTTATAGGTGCGCTCGCTCGTCATGTAGCGATCGAGGTCCAAAGATGGGGATCTCGCCGAGGCGCACGTGCGCTGGCTAACGTAGGTGGCGGACCAAGAAATCCATCGTCACCCCCGACCACCCATGGGTCAAGGGGTGAAACGGCCTGGAACTGGGAAGTGGGCACTCTGCATGGAGAGATCTTAACCGAGGCCGTGAGCCAGAGTACAGGGTAGAGCCGCCCCCAGGCTCCCGACGGGAAGCTCTCGAAGAAGGGGTGCGAGTGTGGGGACAGCGGAGGTCTCCGGAGGAACGGGAGGCCGAATGGGGAACCGTGGGGCGCCTGTGGCCCCCGGACGCTCACCTCCTGCTTGCCCCCGGCCTGCCCCCTTAAGTAAGCTCCAGGGGTTCTTTCCCTTTCCCGGTCGAGGTGCCCAATGCCCATGCGCGTCCTTCGCTCGCCTCTCGCGTCCCTCCTGCTCCTCCTGCTGGTCGGTTCCAGCCTGACGGCCGCCCCGGCGAGCCCTCCGGCCGGGCTCCAGGATCCTCCCGAACTCTCGGCCCTGAAGTACCGGCTGATCGGGCCGGCCTGGGGGGGGCGGGTTTCGCGGGTGGCCGGGGTTCCGGGCGATCCCAGGATCTACTACGCGGCCACCGCTTCGGGCGGAGTGTGGAAATCCGAGGATGGCGGCATCAACTGGAAGCCGGTGTTCGACGAGCAGCCGATCTCGTCCATGGGGTCGATCGCGGTGGCGCCATCCGATCCCAACGTGGTCTACGCCGGGTCGGGCGAGGCCAACATCCGGGGGAACGTGGCGGCGGGGAACGGGATCTACAAGTCGACCGACGGCGGAAAGACCTGGACCCACGTGTGGAAGCAGGAGGGGCAGATCGGGACCATGGTGGTCCATCCGAAGAACGCCGACATCGCTTTTGCCGCGGTCCTGGGCCACGCCTTCGGGCCCAACCCGGAGCGCGGCGTCTACCGCACGAAGGATGGCGGGAAGACGTGGCAGCAGGTGTTGAAAAAGGACCCGGACACGGGCGCTTCGGACGTGGCGCTCGATCCGTCGAACCCGAGCATCGTCTTCGCCGGTCTGTGGCAGGCGCGGCGCCGGCCCTGGGAGATGACGAGCGGCGGGCCGGGCTCGGGGCTGTGGGTCTCCCGCGACGGCGGCGACACGTGGAAGCAGCTCACCGAAAACGGTCTGCCCGAGGGGACCTGGGGGAAGGTGGGCGTCGCCGTGGCGCCTTCGGACGGCCGGCGGGTGTACGCGCTGATCGAAGCCGAGAAGGGCGGGCTCTTCCGGTCGGACGACGGCGGAGAAAACTGGACGCTCACGACAGGCGACCGCAGGCTCCGCCAGCGCGCCTGGTATTACACGACGCTCACGGTGAACCCTGCCAACCCGGACGAGGTGTGGGCCCCGAACGTGCCGCTTTTGAAAAGCGTCGACGGCGGCAAGACGTTCGATTTCGTCGACTCCCCGGGCCTCACCCATGGCGACTATCACGACCTGTGGATCGACCCGAAAGATCCGAAGCGGATGATCGCGGGGGATGACGGCGGGGTCTACGTGACCACCAACGGCGGAGAGAGCTGGCACGGGCCGGCGCTCCCGATCAGCCAGTTCTATCACGTGTCGGTGGACAACCGCGTGCCGTTCCACGTGGCCGGGGCGATGCAGGACATCGGCACGGCGCAGGGGCCGAGCAACTCGCTCTCCGGGGCCGGCATCCGCAACGGCGACTGGTATGGCGTCGGGGGCGGCGAGGCCGGCTGGGTCGTCTCCGATCCGTCGGACCCGAACATCGTCTATGCGGGTGAATACCTCGGCTATCTCTCCCGCTACGATCACCGGACGCGGCAGGCCAGGAACATCAGCCCCTGGCCGGAAAACCCCTCGGGCCACGGCGGCGAGAAGCTGCGCTACCGCTTCCAGTGGACGGCACCGATCGCGGTGTCGCCGCATGATCCGAAAACCGTGTACTACGGCGGCAACGTGGTCTTCCGCACGCGGGACGGCGGGCAGACATGGGACGTGATCAGCCCTGACCTCACGCGCAACGACAAGACGAAGCAGCAGTGGTCCGGCGGTCCGATCACCGGGGACAACACCGGGGTCGAGACCTATTGCACGGTGTTCGTGATCGCCGAGTCACCCCTCCAGAAGGAGCTGATCTGGGCGGGGAGCGACGACGGGCTCGTCCACGTGACCGAAGACGGCGGCAAGACCTGGCGCAACGTCACGGCCGCGGTCCCGGGCCTTCCGGAGTGGGGCACGGTTAGCATGATCGAGCCCTCCCGCCACGACGCCGGCACGGCCTACCTGGTGGTGGACGCCCACCGGCTCGACGACATGCGGCCCTACGTCTGGAAGACGGCGGACCGCGGCCGCACGTGGAAGCGGCTCGACGGCGGCCTGCCCCGCGACGTGTATCTCCACGCCGTGCGGGAGGACCTCGTCCGGCGCGGGATGCTCTATCTCGGGACCGAGCGGGGCGTGGCCGTCTCCTTCGACGACGGCGCCACCTGGAAGTCGCTCAAGATGAACCTGCCCACCGTGGCCGTGCACGATCTCCAGGTCAAGGACGGGAGCCTCGTCGTGGGCACCCACGGCCGGTCGATCTGGATCCTGGACGACCTCACCGTCGTCCGCCAGCTCGGCGCCGACTGGGCGTCGAAGGACGTCCATCTCTTCCCCTCGGAGGCGGTGCGCTGGAGCCTGAGCGACGATCCCGCCGATCGCTGGAGCGGCGAAAACCCGCCTTACGGAGCCCCGGTCTATTACTGGCTCAAGGAGGAGCCCAAGGAGGACGTCACCCTGGAGGTGCTCGATGCGGCCGGGAGCGTGATCGCCACCCTGTCGAGCAAGCCCAAGGAGCCCACGGGCGCCTACGAATATGTGGACGACGAGCGGGAGCAGCTCGCAGGGCTGGCGCTGCCGAAGGCCAAGGGAGTACAACGGGCCGTATGGTGGCTGCGCCAGGACGGTGCAGAGATGATCCCCAAGGGGATTCTCGACTCGGGCTACCCCGCGATCGGCCCGGCAGTCCCGCCCGGCGCCTACACCCTGCGCCTGACCGTGGACGGCAAGACCGCCACGGCCCCGCTCAGCGTGCACCCCGATCCGCGGGGGAGCGTCGTCGAGACGGACCTCGCCGCCCAGCTCGCCTTCGCCCGGGACGTGGCTGCCGCCCTCACGCGCCTGACCCGCGCCGTGGTGAAGCTCCAGACCGTCCGCCGCCAGCTCGCCGAGCGCAACGAGCTCCTGGCGAAGGACGAGAAGGCCAAGGATCTCGTCGAATCGTCCAAAACCCTGATCGCGAAGCTCGACGATCTCGAGGCGCGGATGCACAACCCGAAGGCCGAGATCTCCTACGACGTCCTGGCCATGAAAGGAGGAGCGCAGCTCTACTCGCGGATGTCGCCCTTCTTCGGCTGGGTCCAGAACGGCGACGGAGCGCCGACCCAGGGGATGCGGGAGGTGTTCGCGGAGCAGTCAAAGGAGCTCGCGAAACTGGAGGCGGAGCTCCAAGGGCTGATCGGGCAGGATCTGGCGCAGCTCAATGGGACGGCGGAAGGGCTCGAGCTGCCGGTGATCTACGTGCCGTAGGAGAAGAGGGCCGCCGCGAAGCGGCGGTGCTTTCACGGCAACACGCTTCGCGGCGGCGCCCTTTCACGGCAGCTCGATGTACCGCTTCTCCGGATCCCGATTCTCCCGGTACAGGATGAGCACGTGCCCCACCAGACCCGCGCTCTGGGAGCGGGTGCGCTCCTGGATCTCTTCGGCAAGCGCGGCTTTCTCCTCCCGCGGGACAGGGATCTGCACCTTGATGAGCTCGTGGGCGTCCAGGGCCTCGTCGATCTGGCGGATCACGGCGTCCGTCAGCCCCTGCTTTCCCAGCCGTACGATCGGCTGGAGGGGGTGGGCCATCCCCCGCAGCCATTTCCTCTGTGCGCTCGTGAGCTTGTCCATCGCCACCTCCGGGCAGGTACCTTAACAAAAAGTAGGGCCGCCTCCGGAATGGGCCGCGGAGCCACCCTGCAAAGGTGCCGCTGCAAGGTGTCGCCGGTACCGCTGCACGTCGCAAGGGTACCTCTGCAACGTGTCGCCGGTGCGGCTGCACGTTGCAGAGGTACCCTTGCAGGGTGTAGTTGGTGCTGCTGCACCTTGCACAGGTGCTGCTGCACGTCGCAAAGCTATGGCTGCAAGCTGTCATCGGTGCCGCTGCACGTTGCGCAGGTGGCGCTGCACGTTGCAGAGGTGCTGTTGCAAGGTGTCGGTGGTCCCGCTGCACGTTGCGGCGGACCGTCCGCACGATGCAATGGAGCGGCTGCACGTTCCTCCTGTCCAGCCGCACGTTCCTGCGCACCGCGGCAACGCTCCTCCGGAGCGTCCGCACCTTGCGCCACACCGTCTGCACGTTGCTCCGCACCGGCGCAAGCTGTGGCGGAGGCGCAACCACCTGCGGCCGAGCCAGCCCTGGGAGCGCCGGCGTCCCGCCGGGAAAGGTCCTTCAATTGTCAAAGAACAACACACCTCAGAGCCGCTGCGGGACGAGGGCGATAGAAGAGGAGGGCCGGGTCGTGAGGGGCCGGCCCTCCGTTGACAACCGGCCCTGCGCCGTGCGACGCTTTGCGGAGCGCGCTCCGGGGCGCCTCCTGTCCGCGGCAAGGGAGACGACTCCCACCCGACTCGATCACAAAGCGATCCGGAACCTTCTCTCCGGCCTGTCACTCAGCGGACTTCAGGCAACGACGGGAGGAAGGTCTCCATGAGCAGGAAGCTCACGCCTCAGAGCACTCTCGAAAACCTGAAGCGGGAAGCGAAGCGCTGGCTCAGGGCGCTTCGCGCGAACGGCGCAGAAGCGCGCGCCCGTCTCGAGCGCGCCTATCCCGACGCCCCCGACGAACCCGGTCTGCGCGACGTCCAGTACGCGCTCGCGCGAGAACACGGTTTTGCGGGTTGGACCGCGCTCAAGACTCAAATCGCCGGTGACGCACGCGTCGACACAAGCTACGCAGAGCGGGTCGCCTCGTTTCTTGAATCGGCGAGCCTCGACTGGCGTGTCGGCGGTCCCGAGCGCGCCATGCACCGGCATACCGCCGGACGCATCCTGAGACGGCATCCTCGAATCGCGCGCGACAGTATCTACACGGCCATCGTGTGCGGAGACCTGGAGGAGGTCGAGCGCATTCTGACGGAACGCCCCGAGGCCGCATGCGAAATCGGCGGTCCGCGGGGATGGCCGCCGCTCCTGTACCTCTGCAACGCGCAACTTCCGGTCGCTGCAGCAAGCGACAGCGCAGTGGCCATCGCGCGCGCGTTGCTGGACCGAGGAGCGGATCCGAACGCGGACTATCCTGGCGGAAACCCGAACATCCGCTATACGGCGCTGACGGGAGTCATCGGCCGGGGGGAAGAACAGGCGTTGCCGCACCCGCAGGCTGAAGCACTCGCGCGGTTGTTGCTGGAACGAGGCGCTGAGCCATACGATCCCCAGGTCCTCTATAACGTCTTTGCCGATCACGCTTCGCGGAAGTATCTCGGCGACGACATCATCTGGCTGCTGGAGTTGATCCATGCTCACTCCGTGCAGCGCGGTCGTCAAGCCGATTGGAACGATCCCAACTGGTCGATGCTCGACATGGGTGGCTACAGGCCCGGCGCACGGTATCTGCTCGGCGCCGCCGTGGAAGGGAACCACCTGACGCTGGCCGAGTGGATGATGGCGCACGGCGCGAGCCCCAACGCGCCGCCGCCGCCCCACCCGAACGCGTCGAAGCGCACCCTGCATGAAGAAGCGCTCCGCAGAGGGTTTACCGCAATGGCCGACCTGCTGCTGCGGTACGGAGCGATCCCCAGCGTGAGTGAGCCGGAGGGCGAGGACGCGTTCGTGGAGGCGTGCCTTCGGGGCGACCGCGAGGAGGCGCGCGCGATTCTCGAGCGACATCCGGAATACCTGCTCTCGCCGAAGGCGATGGCGGCGGCAGCCGAGCGGGACCGGGTGGATGTCGTGGAGCTCCTGCTGGAGCTGGGGATGTCCCCGAACATCGAGGATCCCGAACACGGGAGGCAACGCCCGCTGCACGTGGCGGCTTACAACGACGCGCTTCGTGTGGCGGCACTGCTCATCGAGCACGGCGCAGAGATCGACTTCAGGGAGTCCAACTGGGGCGCGACACCGCTCTGGTTCGCGGTCTGGGGACAAAGGCCGCGCATGATCGAGCTGCTGAGCGGTTTCAGTCGAGATGTCTGGAGCCTCACGTTCACAGGCAACGTCGAGCGCTTGCGTGAAGTGCTGGACGCCGAGCCCGGTCTTGCGAAGGTGGCAAGCCGAGAGAGCGAGACACTGCTCATGTGGCTGCCCGATGACGAGACGCGCGCCGTCGAGATCGTCGAGCTGCTGCTCGCCCACGGAGCCGATCCGACAATCCGGAACAGGCAGGGACTGACACCGGCGGAGCTCGCGAGCAGGAGAGGCATGGACGATGTGGCCGAGCTGCTCCATTGAAACCTTCTGAGCGGAGCGTTCCCATGGGGCCTTTTCTGGAGGGACGGACCCGAGGGGAGATTCGTTACGCCGGGGGCTTCGGCCGCTCGAAGCCGGGGGTGCCGGTGAGGGACTCGCCGCCCGCCGTTCGTTCCAGGGGAGCGAAGGATTGACACCACCAGCGCTGTCGAGACTCCCGCCGACGCGGTCCTCGCGGCGGTTTGACGCCTCCCGCGAGCGGTCCTCCGGGCCGGGTGGAGCCGGAAGGCCCCGCCCGGCCGGAGGCGTAGCCGGAGAGGCGCTCAGCGCAGCCGGGCGGCGATCTCTTCGATGAGCGACGGATCGATGCCCGGAGCCGTCAGTTGCGGCTCCTCATCGAGGTCCGGCGGCGCGAAGCCTTCGGGGATGCTGTTTTCGACGATGAGCTCGGAGCCATCCTCCGGATGCGGCCCGTTCCACACCTGGCCGACCTGGCCGAAGTCATGGGGGCTGAAGCGGAACATGACGCGATGGAGGCCTTTGTCCTCCCACTTGCGGGCCTCGGGGAACTTCTTGTTGCTGATGTCCGGGATCGGGAACAGCTTGGAGAGATCCGCGCCCGTCAGGTGCTCCAGCGCCCGGGCATAGGCGACGATGTGCACGCCGCCGCGCACCAGCAGGAAGCCGACCATCTCGCGGGCGGTCGGGTCCTCGACCATCTCGTAGACGCGGATCTTGTTGGCCCGGGCGCCGCACTCCAGGAAGAAGTTGTGGATGAGGTCGAGCTTGAGGTTGCCGCTGGAGAAGACGTTGGCGCCGGTCCAGGGGTTCCCCATCGAATCGACGGGCAGGGCCGTCTGGCCGCTGGCGAGATAGTGATAGGCGTTGCGGGCGTCGACGCTGTCCTTGAGCGGGGTGGCCGTGGGGTCCGTTCCCCGCTTGGTGGTGCCGGTCAGGAGGAGGTTGATGGTGTAGGAGACGAGCTCGATGTGGCTGTACTCCTCGGCAGCGATGTTCGCGATCAGGTCGTAGTAGGGGCGCAGCTTGTTGCGGCCGCGGAAGTTGAAGGACTGGAAGGTGTAGTTCATCAGGGTGGACATTTCGCCGAACTTGCCGCCCAGCAGCTCCTGGACGGCGGCGGCGGAGTTCGGGGACGGATTCTTCGGCCGGGGCAGCTCGATCGGCAGCTTGTCGATACGCACAATCATGGAAGCACCTCCTACGCTGGTTTTGTGCGCGGCACACCAAGTCCCGCAGACCCGTAAAATCGCAGCAAGCGCGGTGCCACGACGGGATGAAACCACCTTGTCGGCCGGTGGCCCGGGGACCGCCGAACCGCGGTAGAGTTCCTCCTTGCGAAGAGGGAGCGAGCCCATGCGAGAACCATCGTCACGTCCTGACCGCGTCCGGCGGCGAGTTGCCGGGATCGGCCTCCTCCTCCTGGTCCTCCTGGCTCTGGCGCTGGTCGTCATCCCGCTTTGGACGATCCAGCCCTTCAAGGCCCAGACGCCGGAGGGGGTGGCGGTCTCGTACGCCCTGCGCCGCTGGGCGCCGCTCGGGACGCTGCTCGCGGCCGTGGCGGTGGCGGCCCTGGGCGCCCGGCTGTGGCGCGGCGCCCGATGGTGGTCCAGGGCGGCGCTGGTGCTGGCACTCGTGCCGGTCGCGGCCGCCGTGTGGGGCGCGCGACAGAACGTCTATGAACGGATGTTCGCGCCGCAGACCGGGGTGAGCCATGCAGCGGCGGCGGAGGCGTCCTGGGTCGGCGAGGACGACATGGTGCTCGCGGTGAGTCTGAACGGCGATTCCGTGGCCTACCCGGTTCGCCAGCTCTCCTATCACCACATCGTTCAGGACGTCGTCGGCGGGGTTCCCGTCGCCGCCACCTACTGAACGCTCTGTCACACCGGTCTGGTGTGGAGAGCGGAGATCGACGGGCGGAGGCTCCACTTCCGCCTCACGGGTATCAACAATCAGAATTTCCTGATGACGGACGAGGAGACGGGCTCCTGGTGGCAGCAGGTGAGCGGCGAGGCGATCCACGGCCCGCTCAAGGGAAGGCGCCTGGAGCTCGTGTTCCACGACGAGCTCTCCTTCGGGATCTGGCGGCGCGAGCACCCCAAGGGCCGGGTGCTGCGGCCGGACGACAGCGCGCCCTGGAAGGAGTTCTCGGAGAGCTGGGAGGAGGAGACGGCGCGGCTCCCGGTGGTGACCCCGGCCGGGGCCGGCGAGCCGTTCGCGCCCCGCGAGGTCGTGGCCGGCGTCCGGGTGGGCGGCACGGCCAAGGCTTATCCCATGACCGCCCTGCGGCGGCAGGGTCCCGTGCTCGTCGACACGGTCGCGGGGATGCCGCTGGTCCTCGTGCTGGCTGGCGACGGGAAGTCGGTGCGGGCCTTCGAAAGAAGGGTGGACGGCCGCGAGCTGCAGCTCTTCGCCAGGGCCGGAGGGGCGACGCCCCGGATGGTGGACGCCGAGACGGGGAGCGAATGGGACTTCAGCGGCACGGCCGTGAGCGGGCCGCTTCAGGGCCGTCGTCTCGAAAAGGTTTTCATCCTCAAGGACTACTGGTTCGATTGGAAGATCTACAACCCGCGGACCCTGGTGTACGGGATCGGCCCCCGGTGAGCGGCCCTTTCCGCACCACGGCCGGGGCGGGTGCCCCGGCCGTGGTGGATCAACTCTAGGGGGCTCCGGCCACGCTGCCGCTGGTTTCCAGGGTCTGGAGCGCCAGCAGGACGTCGCGGTGGGCCTTCTGCATGGCCGTGAGGTCGCCTGAGGTGCGGGCGGACTCGAGAGCGGCCAACAGGCTGGGGAGCCTGGGGACCTCGGACTGCAGCTCCCCGGTGGCCGTGGAGAGGAGGTCGACGACGATCTTCAGGTGCTGGGGGTAGTCCTCGTTGTTCCGCCTGCGGCCCCCGTACTCCGCCGCCCAGGTGCGGGAGACGTTCACGAGGCTGCCGGCCACGGAGACCCGCGTCAGCCTTTCCACTCGCAGGAACAGGTCCTTCTGCCAGCGGACGTTCTGGAGGATGTCCGCCACGTCGCCCCGCGCGACCTGGTGGAGGGTCAGCAGGGAGTCGAGCCGGTTGAGGAAGGAGGCGTGCTCGATGGCCACCCGCTCGGCCGGCTGCCCGGAGGCGAGCAGGTTCTGCATCCGGTCCAGCTTCTGCCGGCTGCCGAACGGATCGCTGCCATAGGTCGCGAGGAGCTGGTCGTAGGTGGAGTACATCGCCCCGAGATGGGAGGCCAGGAAGAGCCGGTAGGACTCCGGAGTGAAGCCTCCCCTCCGCAGGGCCTCGGCGTCGCTCGCCTCCTTCTCGGCTTCCGCGATGCCGAAGCCCAGGTGCAGCCGGGTGTAGGCCGAACGGTGCCTTTCCAGGGCTTCGGACAGCGCACCCTCGACCGGGGAGAGCTTGATCCCGATGCCGAAGCCGTCGAGGGGCTGGTCGTTGTGGAATTCCTGGAAGTCGACGGCGAGGACCTCGCCTTCCGTTCCCGCGACCGCCGGCAGGCCCACGCAGAGCCATCGGTTTTCCCCTGGATCCATGGCGCGCAGGGTCAGGGTGCCCTCCGTAGCGAGAGGCACCGGTCCTACGCCCACGACGTCGATGTAGCCGTCCCGGATTCTGGGGAAGACGGACGGCGGGACTTTGTGGCGCAGGATGACGTCGCGCCGGAAGGTGGCGGGGTTGTGAACGATGCCGCAGAGCTCGATCGTGCCGCCGAGACCGCGGGCCGGCGTGGTCGACAATCCGAGGTTGCGCTGCGCCTTGTTGTTGTCCAGCAGAACCCGCAGGTCGGTGGTCGGCCAGCCGGGGGCGTAGCCGCGCAGGCTGGGCGCCACGTACGGATCGTCCGTCGAGGAGACCTCCACCGCGAGGCAGAGGTGGCTCGAGTTCACCGCGTTGAGATGCCAGTAGTAGGCGGGAGTGATCTGCGGCCCGATCTGTCCGGGGTTGAAGGTGAGCTGGGGGTCGGGACCGGGCAGGTTCACGTCGGGGTCCATCACGGTGGAGTCCACGTAGTTGCTGCCGGTGCCGAACTTCGACACCAGGAAGTGGGCGTTGACCGTCTGCGTGGTGGTGGACGGGGCCCGCAGGCGGATGCGCGCGAAGGCCCAGTTGTCGCCGATGATGCCCGCCCCGTTGCCGGCGGCCTCGTTGGACGGCTGATCGTTGGGGAACGGTCCCGGCAGGGTGCCGCGGCGGTTCCACACGTCGCTCCGGTTGTAGAAGGCCGGGTCGGTCGACGGCTCGAGCCCGGGGTCCGCATCCACCGCGGTGTTCGTCCAGTCCCGGACGTAGAAGTCCAGGGCGGGCGCCAGCTCCTCCACCTTGAAGAAGAAGGGATCGATCGAAACCGACACCGGCGTGGCGTTGTCGGTGTTCAGGAGGACGTTGGTGGTGAAGTTGGCGTTGCGCTGATAGGTCACGCCCTGGGGGAAGTTCGCCAGGTCCGGCCGGTTGTTGGCGGAGAAGATCCCATAGAAGTCCTTGCCCACGGCCTGGAGGTCCGCGTAGTCGCCGATGTAGGGCAGGAACGCGAAGGCCGGTGTGGTGGCCGGCGTGGTGGCCAGGGTCATGTCGTTCCAGTTGCCGCCCTCGTCGGTGGAACGGCGCAGGTGGGTCTCCCACCGATCGGAGCCGCCCACGTTGACGACCTGCTGGTAGAGGAAGGCCACCTTGCCGTGGATGTTCACCGCGAGCGACGGATTGAGGGCGCTCGACACGGTGAGCAGGTCGGCCGTCCAGGTCTGGCCCCGGTCGTCGGACCGGCGCACGTGAAGGGTGTACGGCGGATTGCCCCCGGGGAAGTCCGCGTACGCGATGTAGACCCGGGAGCTGTCCCGCGGGTCCACGGCGATGCTCAGCGAGCCGCCGAGGCGCTCCTGGCCGAGGGTCGGCGCATTGCTCCAGGGCACCCGGACGTTGGTGGCCACCTTGCGGCCGGCGATGCTGTCCCCCGAATCCACAAGGGACGTAAAGGGGGTGGCCCCCGAGGCCCAGTTGTCGTCGCGCACGACGACCAGGTCGCTCGTAAACGGCGAGGTGTTGCAGGTCCGCCAGCCGTAGAAGACGGCGTAGACCGTGCCGTCCCAGTGCCAGGCCGGGCGGATCTGCGGACCGTCCTGGGCGCAGGTGGTCCGCTTCTCGATGCGGGCGATGGAGAAGGGAGGCGCCACCGCGCGGGCGTCGAGCGAGAGGTCCACCGAGGCCGTGCGGCCGTTGACCACGTTGAAGTCGTTGTCGCCCACGTAGACGTGGTCCTTGCCGACCTGCGATCCCCCCAGCACGGTCGTGGCCTGGATGAACGGCTGATCCACGCCCTGGCCCTGGCGGTTCACCAGGATCTCCATGGGGTTGTTCAAGGTGAAGTCGGTGGTCCGCAGGATATTCAGGTGCAGGGACGAGTCGCCACGCAGAATTCCGGCATAGAGCACGTGACTCGAGCCGCCGAAGCTCACGGTGATATCCCCGGTGCCGGCGACCGTGCCGTTGCCGGGCACGATGGAGTTGAGGACCCAGATGTTTCCGCCGTCGGTCGAGACGTAGATCGGGGCGTTGGGTCCTCCCATGGGGTCCGGAGTGAACGCCGTTCCCGCGATTCTGAGGGGGTCGGCCGGGTCGACCGCGATGTTCGGCTCGCTGTCCTGCCGGGTCTCTCCACTGCGCGAGTTCGGGATGATGTTGACGACGGTGACCTGGGCCTCCACGGCAGACCCCAGGGTGGACAGGGTCAGGACGGCCGCCAGGGCACGTCCGATGCAGCGCCGCGCGCCGCTCACGATGGCGAGTTTCTCCTCTCTCATGGCTTGCCTCCCGCCAGTCTGCGGACGGTCTCCGCGGTGTCGCGCGACAGGATGTTCCAGGGCTTGAGGACGGTGTAGGGCTCACCCGAAACGCCCGGCCGCTGGCCGCGGTACAGCAGCCAGACGGCGTCCCATCCCTTCCGTGGCTTGGGCGCCTCGTACCACATCACGTCGAGGCTCTCCGGATAGAGGACGGTCACCCGGTTGCCCTCCGGCTTCGAGCCTTTGAGGACGGAGTCCACCTCGATCACGGCCTCCCACCATTGGGGATCGTGCTCGGTGATGGGCTGCGGTCCGGTCTCGGCCGGCCGCGTCTCCACGACCTTGCCGACGACGACGAGGGCCGCGCCCTGGACGCGCTCGGCCAGGATCTGGTCCTGGGACCGGCGGTCCGCCGCGAGGACCTGGCCCCGCAAGGCGCCCGGATCTCCCGCGGCCCGTCCCACCTCGACCACTCCGAGGGTCTCTCCATAGATCCATCCCCGGGTGAAGAAGACGCCCACCCGGCCCGGCGGGTCCGTGCCCGGCTCCTGGAGCTGCACGGTGATCTCCCGGCCGGTGAAGTCCCCCAGCTCGGCCGGAGCCTTGAGGACCTCGTCCACCCGCACGACGACGGTGCGGGCGCTCGCCGGGACCCCGGTCACGTTCGAGGCCCCGGCCTCCTGGACTGTGCCCCGGAATACGAAGGGCGCATTGCGTGTCAGCTCCTCGACCCCGGCGGGCGGCTGTCCCGATGCCGCGCCACCGTGGAACGCGAGAATGGCGGCTACCCCGAACGCGCCGAGGCGGCGGCCCCAAGCTTGGCCCATGCTCATCTCTCCCTCCTCCTCTCTGGTTTTTGTCGTTGGGCAATCTCTCTAAAATTGGGGGTGCAGCCGGGGCGCCCAGGCGAGCCTCCGCCGGACGGGAGGTGCGGAGGCGGGGGGTATACTGAGCCAAACGAAGGAAGAGCGAGACATGCCGGGCTCGGTCAAACCGAAAGTCTTCATCGGGTTCAGCAGCGAAGCGGAGGAGATCGCGGCCGCCGTCGTGCGCGGCCTCACCGGGAAGGTGGACTGTTACCCCTGGAACGATCTCAACGCGTTCCCGCCGTCGCAGACCATCATCGAGAGCCTGGAATGGACGTTGAACCTCTGCTCGTTCGCCGTGATCGTCATGACGCCCGACGACGTCCTTTCGAAACGTGGCGTGCGGCAGACGGTCCCCCGGGACAACCTCCTTTTCGAGCTCGGGCTGTTCATCGGGCGGCACGGCCGGAGCTCCGTGTTCATCGTCCTGCCGGAAGGCGAAGAGATCTCCCTCCCTTCCGATCTGAGCGGAGTGAAGGTCTACCGGTTCCGGCCTGGTCCCGAGGGAAGCCCCCCCGCGGTGGCCAAGGTCTGCCGGGAGATTGTGCAGGCGATTCACCGCGCGCCTCTGGCAAAGGCCCGAGCGCCGGAAAAGCTGCGGCAGGTCTCCCCGTTCTGGCAAAGCTTTTCGGACAGCGCGGTGATCGTCTACGGCGTGGACAACGCTGCACGCGTCGCCCCGGGAGAGCATCCGCGCGTGTCGCCGCGCGACCTCGAGGCGGCCCATCAGGTATCGATGTACCTCGCCCGCTCCTTCCCTGGCAAGCGCATCTCTCTCTTTCCGGCCTCGGAAAAGGGTTGGCAGCACGGGCTCCAGCCGGACACGGACCTGATCCTGATCGGAGGTCCCCTGGCGAACCCGGAGCTCGCCCATCATGAGATGGGACCGGAGCGCCTGTTCCGCCTCAAAGGGAACCGGATCTGCCGGGTCGACGGCCAGAGGGTGTATCCCATCGCTTTCGATCCGCCCCCCGGCCGCCGCAGACTCGACTCCCTCCAGTGGGAAGGGCCCGATGTCCACCCGTCGGAGTACGTCTCCCGCGATTTTGCTCACGTCTTCAACGTCTCCCGCGATGTGTACCGGGGCCGGCGCAGGGTCATCGGGATCGCCGGGATCCGGGGGAACGGGACACGGGGGGCGGCGCTGTTCCTGACCCTCGATCCGGTGGCCGCTCTCGAGGCCCTCCTCAAGGCTCCGCTCCGGGACCGCGACTCCCTCGAGCTGGTGGTCGCGGTGGACGTCGCGCACGACGCGATCATCGGAACACGTCTGGTGGACGCGGCCCTGAACGGCCGGTTCCTGCGTCTCGAATCCGGCGAGTCGATCCCTTGCGAGCTCGGACACCCGTGCGAGGGGTGCACGTTCGCCGAGTTGTCTTCCCGTCGTGCCGGCTCCCGGCCGGGGGGCGTGCGAGCGATCGTGTTCGATCTGGACGACACTCTGCTCGACACGTTCTCCCAACTGATCGAGCCTCTCGAAAGGAGAGCTGCGGAGGCCATGGTCGCCTCCGGGGCTTCCGCGGCGGATGTGGAGGCGCTGGCGGATCTTTTGCTGGAGCTGCGCCGCAGCCATCCCTTCGACCTGGAAGGCGAGCTGCGGCGGCGGATTCCTGGTCTCTCCGAGCAGGCGCTCGAGGCCCGCAACGCCGTTCTCGCGGAAGTGTCCGCGGAAGGCCTGGTCCCGCAGCCGAAGACCGTGGCCCTGCTGAAGGAGCTGGGCTCCCGCTACCGTCTGTTCCTCCTCACGGTGGGAGATCCGGAGCTCCAGAACGCCAAGATCGAGAGCCTCGGGATCCGGGATCTCTTCCACCAGGTCATCGTGCTCGACGAGAGGGTTTCACCCGCCAAGACGGAAGCGCTGGAGCAGTTGATCGTCTCCGAAGGGCTCTCGCCGGACGCCCTGCTGGTCGTGGGCAACCGCCTCGACGGCGAGATCCGGACCGGCAACCTTCTCCGGACGCGAACCGTGTGGGTCCAGGCCGGTGAAGGCTCAGGGATGCTGCCCGCCCGTGAAACCGGCCGGCCGGATGTCTCGATTCGCGGCGTGGAGGAGATCCCCCAGGTTCTCGCGCGTCTTGCCGGTTGAGCCTGGTGGTCTGTCACAACAGAATTGCCATCTCGCCCTGACTTTGGGGCGAGAGAGCCCCTGGGAGCGCCGGCGTCCCGCCGGCCTGCTGACTGAAAATGAAGGCCGGCGAGACGCCGGCGTTCCCAGGGGGGACTTGAGCGGTTCACACCGTCTTTTTGGCGGCTCCGCTCTTCTTTGCCCCCGTTGTCTTCTTGGCGGGCTTGGCGGGAGATTTCGAGGAGGCAGCCGCGGAGGACTTCGTTCCGGAGCTCTCTCCGGTCGCGGGAGCCTTCTTCCGGCTCTTCACGCCAGCGATCACTCCGGCTGCGGCGACCGCGGCAGCGGCAGCAACGGCCATCCCGACCTTGGACTTCGAGGCCTTGGTGCTCTTGGTGCTCCCGGTAGACTTCTTCGCCGGGGACTTCTTCGTCGCCTTGGTGGCGGTGGCCTTTGCAGGCGTGTTCTTGGAGCCTCCCTTCGTTGCTGCCATGAAACGTTCTCCTCCTGTTGTAAGAAGCCTCACCAGGATGCCGCTGCGAACCCTCTCGCCCTGCCGGTCCCGAAGCGAGGCTTCATGGTTCTATCTCGATCTGAATGCACAACTTAGGTGTACGTTACGCCGATTGGTGGAGCGCGTCAACAAGGATCGATAGAAATCGTGCCGGTCGCTGTTTCGAGAGCTGGCATCTTCGGTGCTTAACGCCCACCCGGGAGGTGACGCGATGCCGCGCAAGAAGGTTCTGGCTCTCATCCTTGCGGGCGGCGAGGGCAGCCGGCTGGAGATCCTCACGGCACGGCGGGCCAAGCCGGCCATGCCGTTCGCGGGGGTGTATCGGCTCATCGACTTCGCTTTGAGCAACTGCGTGCACAGCCAGGTCTCGAATGTCTGGGTGATCGAGCAGTACGAGCTCCACTCGCTCAACGAGCACCTGGCCAACGGCCGACCGTGGGATCTGGACCGTACCTACGGCGGGCTTCAGGTGCTTCCGCCCTACCAGCGGAAGATCCGTGAGGAAGAGGGGGGATTTGCCGAGGGGAATGCGGATGCGATCTACCGGCACAAGGGCCTGATCCGCGAATTCGGAGCGGATGTCCTCCTGGTGCTGAGCGCGGATGCGATTTACAAAATGGACTATCGCGACGCGATCGATCGCCACCTGGAGGACGGGGCGGACGTGACGCTGGTGACGACCCGGGTGCCCCGGGAGGAGGCGGGGCGGTTCGGGGTGGTGGAGGTGGACGGAAACGGGAAGATCACCGGCTTCGAGTACAAGCCCGAGTCCCCGAAGAGCGACCTCGTGACCACGGAGGTGTTCGTCTACGACGCGCGCCGGTTGCTCGAGGCCCTGGACCGTCTGGCGGACGAAGGAAAAGAGAAAGATGGGGACGAGCCGCCTCTCAAGGACTTCGGCCACGAGCTGATCCCGTCTCTCGTCCGGGAGGGGCGGGCGCTCGACTTCCGTTTCGAGGGCTACTGGCGGGACGTGGGCACGATCGAGAGCTATTGGCAGGCACACAGGGACCTGCTGGAGCCGGAGCCCCGGCTGGTGCTCGACGATCCGGGTTGGCCGATCCTCACCTATGGCACGCAGCGGCTACCGGCCCGGATCGAGGGCTCGGCCCGGATCGACGGCAGCCTGATCGCGCCGGGGTGCCGCATCGCGGGCCGGGTGGAGCGGTCGGTCCTCGCTCCCGGGGTGGTGGTGGAGGAGGGGGCCGAGGTGCGGGACTCGATCCTTCTCCATGGTACGGTGGTCGGGAAGGAGGCTTCCGTAGTCCGGGCCATTCTGGATGCGGATGTGCGGGTGGGGGAGGGAGCGTGCGTGGGGGAGGCGGAGGGAGAGCTCGTGCTCGCGGGGCAGCGGGCCGGGATCGCCGCCGGAGATCGGATCCCCGCCGGGGGGCGGGTGGAGGCGGAGGACGGCGCGCCGCGGTGATACCATACGCGCTCCAACCGGGTTTGTTGAAAAGGAGAACAGATGAGAAAGGTCGGCTTGGTCGTACTCCTCGGATGCCTTTTTGCCGCGGGGCCCGCGGCCTTCGCGCAGCAGGCCGGCGGCGACAGTCCGGACGTGGCGGCGATCCGGGACATCATCCAGCGTATCCAGACAGCGAACAACGCGGGCGACGTCGACGCCTGGGTCGCCCTGTTTGCCCCCGACGCGGTGTACATGGCCTCCAACATCCCGCCCGTGACCACGCGCGAGGGCCTTCTCGGGGTGGCGCGCACCGGGTTTGTGAACAAGGCGGACATCAAGATCACGCCCGACGAGATCGAGGTCTGCGACGGTTGGGCCTTCGCCCGCAACCACGTCACCGGCTCCATCAAGCTCCAGAGCAACGGCTCGACGATTCCGGTCGACGTGAAGCAGATCGTGATTTATAAGAAGCAGCCCGGCGGAGAGTGGAAGATCTCCCGTCTCATCAGCAACAGCAACCTCGAATAGGTGCGCTCGCGGGAGCGGCCCAGGGGGGCCCGGGACCGGCTCTGGCAGCTCAGCCCGGGTCCTTCAGGGAAGATCTCCCCGAGCCACCAGCCACCACAACAGCCCGGCCGCAGCGCTCGCAGCGAGCGTCTTCAACATCCCGATCTTCCAGCGGAACAGGGCGAGGAAGGCTCCGATGGCAAGGACCAGGACCGCCGGGTCGAGGGTGCTCCAGACGGGCACCAGGAGGCGCAGGCCCCCCCGGCGGACCTCTTCCACCTCGTTGAAAAGAGTGTGGAGGGCGAACCAGACGGCCAGGTTGAGGATCACCCCCACGACCGCCGCCGTGATCCCGGTCAGAGCGGAGCTCAGGGCGCGGTTCCCCCGTAGCGCCTCGATGGAGGGGGCGCCCAGGAAGATCCAGAGGAAGCAAGGGACGAACGTCACCCATGTCGTGACGAGCGATCCCAGCACCCCGGCCAGGAGGGGATCGAGCCCGCCCGGGTGGCGGTACGCCCCGAGGAATCCCACGAACTGGACCACCATGATGAGCGGCCCCGGGGTGGTCTCGGCGAGCCCCAGGCCGTCGAGCATCTCGCCCGGACCGAGCCAGCCGTAGGTCTCCACCGCCTGCTGGCCGATGTAGGCGAGCACCGCGTAGGCGCCGCCGAAGGTGACCACGGCCGCCTTGCTGAAGAAGATCCCCTCCTGGACGATGGCGTGCTCCGGGCCGAGGAGAGCGAGGAGGGCGAGCAGCGGGCCGATCCAGAGCACGAGGCAGACCGCGGTGATCCGGAGGGACCGCGCGAGCGAAGGGCGGACGCGGTGAACCTGGGAATCCGCCACGGGCAGGTCCTCTCCGGTCGAAGCGGCTCCGGGAGCGGGGGCGGTCGAGAATTTCTCCGGGACGAGGCGGCCTCCCAGCCAGCCGGCGAGCCCTGCTCCCGCGACGATCAACGGGAAGGGGACCTCCAGGAAGAAGATGGCGATGAATGCGAGCGCGGCGATTCCCACAAGAATGTCATTCTTGAGCGCCCGCCGGCCGATGCGCACCACCGCCTCGACGACCACGGCCATCACCGCCGGTTTCAGGCCGAAGAACAGGCCGGAGACGAACGCCACGTCGCGGTAGCCGGCATAAAGGATCGACAGCCCCAGAATCGCCAGGACTCCCGGCACCACGAAGAGGATGCCGGCCGCGAGGCCACCGGGGGTCCGGTTCAGGAGCCATCCGATGTACGTCGCGAGCTGCTGCGCCTCGGGACCGGGAAGCAGCATGCAGTAGTTGAGGGCGTGAAGGAAGCGGCTCTCGCTCACCCAGCGCTTTTCCTCGACCAGGATGCGGTGCATTACCGCAATCTGCCCCGCCGGCCCGCCGAAGCTCTGAAGGGCGACCTGGACCCAGACCCGGAAAGCCTCCCGGAACGGGACCGGGTCGCGGGGAGGCCCGGTCACCGGCCGGCCTTCTCAGCCGTCGTCTGTGCCTCCAGGGCCGAGCGGAGGCCCCGGGCGAGCCGTTCCGCCGGGCCCACGCCCCAGTAGTGAAGGAAGACGATTCGGGGCTCCTCCCCGGTCATGTGGTTGTGGATCGCCACCACGTCGATGCCGGCCCTGCGGAGGGCCTTGAGAACCGCCTGGAGCTCTTCCTCCTGCATCGCGAAGTCGCCGTCCACCACCGCCTGTTCGTCGCTGCCGGCGAAGGCGGCCCAGGTGTTGACCCCCATGGCCGCGCCGACCGTCACGCCGTGCATTCGGGCCGTCTTGCCGAAGACGAACCGCAGGACGCCGTCCTTCAGGTCCCCCCTGGCGCCGAGGATCTGCTCGATCTTCCCAGGGTCGAGGGTGGTCTTCGCCGGGTCGATTTCGGCCCGCGGCGCAGCGGGCGGCTTCTCTTCCATGGCCCGGAAGACCTTCCCGATTGCGGTTGCCAACTCCTCGACCGGTCCATGCCCGCCGATGTGCAGGAACATCACCTTGGGCTCGTCTCCGAAAAAGTGATTGTGGAGGGCCGTCACCTCGAGGCCACCGTCGAGCGCCACGGACATCACCGGGTTGACCTGCGGCTCCAGGAGGACCATGTCGCCCATGACCATGGCACTGTTTCCGGTTCTCTGGAAGGCAGCCCAGGAGGTGAGCCCAAGGCGGGGATGGAGCCGTACGCCGCCGACCCGGGTGCCGAGATCGGTCCGGGGGACGCTCACTTTGAAGACCCCCTCAGTTGCGTCGAGACTCCCCTTGGCGCCGGTGAGACGTTCGATCAGAGAGGTGTCGAGACCGGAGGAGGCGGCCGGCTTTCCGGAGGCGGGAGGGGCCTGGGCCGCTGACGGGACTGTGCCGGGGGACGACAGGGCGAGAGCCAGCGCGAGGATGGTCGTCCAGGTCTTCATGTCATTTCCTCCCCTTGAGATGGGTCTCTGAGCCGGAGACGTCCAGCCGCCCGGCAACTGCCGCGGGGCCGCCCCCAGGTCAACTCTCGCCCTGCTCCAGGAGATCCGCCAGATAGGTCGCTTCGTTGCTGCGGGCGCGGGCCTCCTCTCGGGCTGGAGGAACCGCGGACGCCGTGGCAGCCAGCGTGCGCTGCCACAGGTCGGCTCGTTCCCGGCAGATCCCGACGCAGCGATTCCGCTCCCGCTGGACCTCCTCCTCGACGAGCGCCGAGATGCGCGCCAGGAGGTCGCCCCGCAGGGCTTCGGGGATCTCGGAGAGCAACGTCCCGAGCACGCGCTCGGTCAGAAGGGTGATGCGGTCGGTGGTCGAGCTCAGGCGGGTCATGGCTCCTCCTCTCGGAGGAGGACGTATAGACAGTCCGAGCGAATTCAAGGTCCCCGGCACCGGCAGACGAGCTGCGGAGAGCGACGGTCCTCGGCCCTGCTCGTACAAGGAGAGTGAGCTCCCTCGGCTGCTTCGGCTGGATCGTCCGCCTGGTCTTCTGAAGCCTCCTCTGGTCCGACCGGAACGAGTTGGGACCGCGCTGGACCTGGGGCCTCGCCCTCCTGTGGGTGGTTGTATGGTGGCTGTGCTCCCTATTCCCAGGAGGGCCCTACCTGTTCATCTCCCTGGTGGCTCTGGCCGATCTCGTGCTGGTGGTGTTCTGGGGGGATATTCGGGTCACTTGAGATTCCCTACTCCCGGGTCTGCCGCTGTAAAGCTGGAGAGTGATTGGAAAGTACGCATCGTTCCGGCTCTCTTTGACAGCCGGCTCCCATCACCGTATGCTCGGCACGGTTTCCTGGAACAAGGCGCGGGGTTGGCGCCTATCCGGCGCGCCGGGAGGTTCTTTGTCGCTGATGAAAGGCTCTCCTGCCGCTTGACACAGTGTACGGATGTGCATACAATGGGCTATGAATGGGACCGCGGCAAGGCCACCGCGAATCGCCGGAAGCACGGGGTCGAGTTCGCCGACGCCGTGACGGTTTTCGAGGACGAGTTGGCCATTACGGTGGAGGATCTCGCTCTGGCAGGCGAGCGACGATACGTCACCGTGGGAATGAGCGCGATCGGGCAGGTTCTCGTCGTGGTCTACACATGGCGCGGGAACAGGATCCGGGTCATCTCGGCCCGGAAGGCGACGCCCCGCGAGCGCAGAGCTTATGAAGAACAAGGTCGAGATGAGGGACGAGTACGACTTCAGCCTTGGGGTGCGCGGGGCTGTGAATCCGGCTCCCGGGGGCAAGACCCGGATCACCATCCGCCTGGATGACGACGTCCTGGAGTGGTTCCGCGAGGCTGTGCACGAGGCCGGGGGCGGCAACTACCAGACGCTGATCAACCAGGCGCTCCGGGAACACATGCAGAACCGGCGGGAGCCGCTGGAGGAGACGGTCCGGCGGGTGCTGCGGGAGGAGCTCCAGGCGATCTTGGGTGAGGTCGCCGCCCGCGCGGCCGGCGGGCGGTAGCCGTCACTCTCCCGCCAGGGCGGGGGCCGGTGCCCCCGCCGGCTCCGCCGTCTCCCTCCGGAGCTGCCGCCCCTTCCAGATCGCGAAGATGGCCGGGTAGACCGTCAGCTCCAGAAGGAAGGAGGTGGCGATGCCTCCGACGAGCGGGGCGGCGATCCGCTTCATCAGGTCCGAGCCGGTGCCGGTGGCGACCAGGACCGGCAGGAGGCCGATCATGTCGGTCAGCACGGTCATCAGCTTGGGCCGGATGCGCTGGGCGGCTCCCTCCACGATGGCTTCCTTCAGATCCGCGAAGCTGCGCAGTCTCCCTTGCTCCCTCCAGCGGCGGTGGGAGAGGGTGAGGTAGAGGAGCATCACCACGCCGGTCTCGGCGTCCACGCCCGCGAGCGCGATCAGCCCCACCCAGACGGCCACGCTCATGTTGTAACCGAGGAGGTAGAGGAGCCAGACGGCGCCGATCAGGGAGAAGGGCACGGCCAGCACTACGATCCCGGTCTCGACGACCGAGCGGGTGTTGAGGTAGAGGAGGAAGAGGATGAGCAAGAGCGTCACCGGGACGACGATCTTCAATCTCTCCCGCGCCCGCTCGAAGTAGGTGAACTGCCCGGCCCATTCGAGGCGCACGCCGGGCGGGAGCTGGACGTCGCGGGCCACCACGGCCCGGGCCTCGTCCACGTAGTCGGCGAGGGGCCGGTCGCCCACATCCACGAAGACGAAGCCCACGAGGCGGCCGTCTTCGCTGCGGATCATGGGCGGACCGGTCTCGAAGCGGACGTGGGCCACCTGCGAGAGAGGCACCTGGGCTCCGTCCATGGTGGAGACGAGGATGCGGCCGAAGAGGGCCTCCGGATCGTCCCGGTACTCCCGGGCGTAGCGCACGGAGACGGGGTAGCGCTCGCGCCCTTCCACGGTCTGCGAGATGTTCATACCGCCGAGGGCCGACGCCACGATCTCGTTGACGTCGTCCACCCGCAGTCCGTAGCGGCCCGCGGCTTCGCGGTCGATCTCCACGTCCAGGTAGAGGCCGCCGGTCGAGCGGTCGGCGAAGGCGCTGCGGGTGCCGGGGATCCTGGCCACGGCCTTCTCGATCTCGATCGAGGCCGCTTCGATGGTGTGGAGGTCGTCGCCGAAGACCTTGATCCCCAATGGGCTCCGGATGCCGGTGGCCTGCATCTCGGTGCGGGTCTGGACGGGCATCCACCAGAGGTTGGGCATGCCGGGGATCTGGACGGTGCGGTCGAGCTCGTCGATCAGCCCTTCCCAGGTCATGCCGGGCCGCCACTGATCCCGGGGTTTGAGGAGGATCACGGTCTCGGCCATGCCGATGGGCGCCGGATCGGTCGCGGTCTCGGCGCGGCCCATCTTGCCGAAGACCCGCTCGACCTCGGGGACGCTCTTGAGCTTCGCGTCCATGATCTGGAGGAGCCGGGAGGCCTCGGGCACGGACATGCCCGGCGGCGCGGTTGGCATGTGAAGGAACACCCCCTCGTTCAGCGGCGGCATGAACTCCCGGCCCAGGCGCTGCCAGGCGGGGATGGTGACGAGCATCAGGAGGACCGCCGCCGCGATCACGGATTTCCTGTGATCCACGACGAAGCGGACAACGGGGGTGTAGGCGCGGACGAGCCAGCGGTTGAGAGCGTTGTGCTCCTCGGGGCGGATGCGTCCGCGGATGAGGAGCACGGCGAGCGCCGGGGTGAGGGTGATCGCGAGCAGCGCCGCGAACAGCATGGAGTAGCTCTTGGTGAAGGCCAGGGGCTTGAAGAGCCGGCCCTCGGCCCCCTCCAGGGTGAAGACGGGGAGGAAGGCGATGGTCATCACCAGGAGGGAGTAGAAGATGCTGGGCCCCACCTCCTTCATCGCGCGGAGGATCACCTCGCGCCGTTCTCCGGGGCGGCCCTCCGCCTCCCAGTCCTCCAGGCGCGTGTGGATGTTCTCGATGATGATCATCGAGGCGTCGACCATGGCCCCCACGGCCACGATGATGCCGCCGAGCGACATGATGTTGATCGTCAGCCCCTGGTAGGACATGGGGATGAAGGCGAGGAGCGCGGCGATGGGGAGGGAGATCACCGGCACCAGGGCGCTCCGGAAGTGCATCAGGAAGACGAAGATGACGAGGCTGACGACGAGCATCTCCTCGATCAGCGCCTTGCGCAGGGTGGCCACGGACTCCTGGATGAGGCCCGAGCGGTCGTAGACGGTGACGATCTCGACGCCCTCGGGGAGGGTCTTCCGGACCTCGGCCAGGCGCTCCTCGACCGCCGCGATGACGTTCAGGGCGTTTTCGCCGAAGCGCATGACGACGATGCCGCCCACGGTCTCGCCCTGGCCGTCGAGCTCGGCCAAGCCCCGGCGCTGGTCGGGCCCGAGGGTGACCTCGGCGATGTCGCCCAGGCGGACGGGGGTCCCGCCTTTGCCCACCTTGAGGGGGATGCTCTCGAAGTCCGCGAGGCTCTCGGCGTAGCCCCGGCCGCGGAGGACGTACTCGTGGCCCGAAACCTCCAGCACGCGGCCGCCCACGTCCGCGTTGGACTGCTGAACGGCCGTGACGACCTCGTCGAAGGGGATGCCGTAGGCGAGGAGGCGGTTGGGGTCGAGGTGGATCTGGTACTGCTTGACGAAGCCGCCCACGGGGGCGACCTCGGCCACGCCGGGGACGCTCTCCAGGGCGTAGCGGAGGTTCCAGTCCTGGAGGCTGCGCAGCTCGGCGAGGTCGAGCCGGCCGGTCTCGTCCACGAGGGCGTACTGGTAGACCCAGCCCACGCCCGTGGCGTCCGGCCCCAGGGTGGGGCTCACGCCTGCGGGGAGCGCATCCTGGATCTCGTTGAGGTATTCGAGCACCCGGGAGCGGGCCCAGTAGATGTCCGTGCCGTCCTCGAAGATGACGTAGATGAAGGACATGCCGAACATGGACTGGCCGCGGACGTACTGCACCCGGGGCGCGGAGAGGAGTGCCGTGGTGAGGGGATAGGTGACCTGGGCCTCGACGAGGTCCGGGCTCTGGCCCATCCACTCGGTGAAGACCACGACCTGAACGTCCGAGAGATCGGGGACGGCGTCGAGGGGGCCGTGTCCCAGGGCGTACCACCCCCAGGCGGCCAGGGCCGCGACGATCAGGATGGTGAAGATCGGCCGCCGGCCGGAGGTCTCGATGATCCGGCCGACGAAACCGGCGTCAGTGTGCGTGCTGCTCATCGCTGACCTTCCCCCCGGACCGGAGCCGGCTCTCGGCGTCGATCAGGAAGTTGCCCGAGGTGACCACGCGGTCCCCCTCCTGAAGCCCGCCGAGAACCTCGAAGGCATCGCCTACCTTGGTGCCGAGCCGGACCTCCTGCTGGCGGAAGCGCCCCTCCCCCAGGTCGAGGAAGACGAGCCGCCGCGGCCCGGTGTAGAGGACGGCCGAGGCGGGGACGGCCAGGACCTCCCGGTCCGGCGCCTGGAGCACCACGTCGGCGTACATCTCGGGCTTGAGGACCGGGCCGCCGGCGCCCGTGCGGTTGGGGACCTCGATGCGCACCCTGCCGGTGCGGGTCTCGGGGTTCAACGCCGGGTAGACGAGGGAGACGCGGCCCCGGAGCTCCTCGCCCGGCTGGTAGGGGAGGGTGATCACGGCGCGCTGGCCCGTCCTCACCCGGGGCAGCTCGGACTCGTAGACCTCGGCCTCCACCCAGACGCTGTCGAGGGCCGCGATGCGGAACAGGCGCATACCGGGCTGGACCGCGCCGCCCTGGACCACGTCCTTTTCCATGACGTAGCCCGAAGCGGGGGAGAAGACGGGGATCGCCCGCACGGGCTCACCCCGCTCGGCCACGGCCTGGATCTGCTCCTCGGAGAGGTCCCAGAGGCGGAGCTTCTGGCGGGCGGCGTTGACCAGGTAGTCGGCGCGGTCGGGCGCGGCGGTGCTCCGGGCGGCCCGCTGGCTGGCCAGGGCCGTCAGGTACTCCCGCTGCGCGGCGTAGAGCTCGGGGCTGTAGAGGGTGAAGAGGATCTGGCCGCGGCGCACGGGCCGGCCGGTCTCCTCCACGTGGAGCTTCTCGATATAACCGCCGAATTTGACGGTGACGTCCTCGTAGCCGGTTTCGTCGAAGGCGACCCGGCCCACGGCGCGGATCTCGCTCGCCACGGGCACCCGCTCGACCGTGTCGGTCTTCACGCCGATCGTCTGAAGGCGGTCGGCGTCCAGGACCAGCTCGCCGCTCGCAGCGTCCTTCTGAGCCACCGGGACGAGGTTCATGCCGCAGATGGGACACTGGCCCGGATCGCTCTGGCGGACCGAAGGGTGCATGGGGCAGGTGTAGTTGGCGGCTGTCTGGGTGGCTCCGTGGTCGTGGTCGGCGGCACCTTTCTCCCGGTTGGGGAAGAACCAGTCGAGGACCGGTTCGCGGAAGGCGTAGAGCAGCCCGGCCGATCCCAGGATCAGGACGGCAAGAGCAAGGACGCGGAGGCGCGGCGCCCCTGGGGTCTCGGTGCTCATCGTGAGTCCCCGTCGTCTTCGCCGTCGAACTCGATCCCGGCCGGGAGCCGGCCCAGGGCGCGTTCGAGCGCGGCTCGGTGCTGGTGGGCTTCGACCAGCATCCGGTGCTCCATGAGCTCGGCTTCGCGCAGGTCGTGCTCGGCGTCGATCACTTCGAGGAAGTCCCCCTGGCCGGCCTCGAAGCTGGTGCGGGCGGCCTGGATCTGGTCGCGTGAGGCGGGGAGGAGCCGGTTGCGCTGGAGATCCAGGTGGTGGAGGGCCTCGTGGTAGCGGGCGAGGGCGGCCTCCACCTCGGCGCGGACTTCGGTCTCCCGGGCCTCCCGCTCGCTCAGGACCTGGGCGAGGCGGGCCTCGGCCTCGGTCTCGGCGGCGTCCAGGCGCTTCCTCCAGACGGGGAGGTCCACGGCGACGCCGGCCATCCAGCGGTGGGCGGTGTCCATCCACATGGAGCTGTAGGAGGTCATCACCTCGACATCGGGCCTGCGTTCCAGCCCGGCCATGGTGATCCCGGCCTGCCGGGCGCGGATCATGGCCTCGGCTTCGGCCACCTCGGGCCGGGCGGCCACGGCGGACCGGAGGAGCTCTTCGCCGGACTCGGGGAGCGGCGCGGGCTCGGGAAGGCGCGCCGGAGGCGGCGGCAGGGGGAGGCCCGCCGGGCGGTGGAGAAGGGCGTTGATCCGCGCCACGAGCGTCCGGCGCTCGGCCTGGAGCTCCGCCTCGCGTTGGAGGAGCTTCGCCAGCTCCACCTCCGCCTGGATCGGAGCGGTCTGCGGGGCGAACCCGGCGGAGTAGCGGGTGGTGGCGACCGCTTGGTGCTCGTGGAGGAGGTGCTGGTGATGGTCGTTGATCTCCAGGGCCCGGTCAGCGAGGTAGTACTCGTCGAACATCCGGGAGGCCTCGGTGGCGAGCTCCAGGAGGGCCTCCCGGTAGCCGTACAGGGCGGCTTCCGCTTCAGCCTCGGCTTCGGCTGCCCGGGCCTGGCGCTTGCCGCGCCAGGGGAGGCCCTGGCGGACCTCGATCTCGTGGCCGAACGGGACGTCGTCCGAGCCGATCGAGAGGGGGGCGATCCCATAGGAGGCCATGGGGTTGGGGAGCGC